>NZ_WMDZ01000002.1 GCF_021735935.1 Sulfitobacter sp. M39 | reverse complement strand
GTACATACACGATCAAGCGTAAAGTCAGATGGCCGCATTGGCAGCCGACGCAGAACATGATCGACCGCGACCCAGAACTCTACGCTGATATCGCCGACGGTATGGAGCCCGGACCTAAGAATGCGCTTGGGTCGCGAGCTCTCTATCTCTTTCTCGGCGACCGGGACACTTATCTCCGCATTCACGGTACGCCACAGCCGAGAAGCATTGGCGGTCGTGCAAGTTCCGGCTGCGTCAGAATGGTCATGGCGCACATAAACGAGCTTTATCCCAACGTCGATATTGGTTCGACGGCTTTCCTCTACTCGGCCGAGGACAGTGTCACTGCGGGAAGCTGAGGCCGTGTACCAAAGCACCATCGGTCAGGGAAAGTGACGGGAGTTTATCCTAGCCGGGGAGCACTTCGGATTATTGAACCCCGCTAGGCCGCCGGCGCGGTACAAATCGGATTTCCGCGAGGGGTTCGGAGCGGCACCAGGGTAACTTCCACGGGACCGTTGTGCAGATACCAGTAGCAGCCGTCTTCCGGCAAAAGGCGCGCGGACTGAAGATCCTGACCCGTTGCGGCCATAGCGACGACTGCCTCCGGCAGTGGTCTGTTTTGTGCAGTGTCGGGCCTGCCAGGAATAGAAGCGGAACACGCTCCCAACAAAAACGCTGCTGGGAGAAGTAAGCCAAGATGAATTCGCATATTTAAAATTTCCGCCCTTAGAACAACTTAACCTGAGTACCAACCTCGGCTAATCCAAACAACTCTTCGATATGTTCGTTGTAGAGGCCGATGCAGCCGTTCGACGATTGTCGACCGATCTTGCGCGTGTCACCTGTGCCGTGAACGCGGTAGTACTGCCATGACAGATAAAGGGCGTGTGTTCCAAGGGGATTGTCGGGGCCAGGGCCAACGAAATCCGGCCATTCGGGATTGCGCTCCTTCATCGACGGCGTAGGTCGCCAGCTCGGGCCATCCACCTTGCGAACGATTTCGGTGTAACCGCGCCGCGTCAACTCCTCCGTAAGAGGGACGCTGGAGGGGTAAAGCTTGTAGACGTTTTCGTCTTCCGACCAGAACTGCACCGCGCGGGAGTCAATGTCGCAGAGAATCGCGCCATTCCGCAGGTTGTCAAAATGATCTTGCCAGGACGCAACCCTAAACCCGGAAATATTGCTTCGCACCGCCGGTGTCGCCAGACCCTCGTTTGTCTGTGCCACTCCCCTGCCGGTTCCGAGAACCAAGCCGCTTGCGGCGGCCCCCAGGAGCGCAGCCCTGCGCGTGACTGACATGTCGTTCGCTCGTTTCATCATGAAAACCTCAAATTTTATCTGTTTGGACTATTCTCGGACCTCCACCCACTAGAGCTTCAACAGGCTGCCACTCACAAAGCCGTGAGATCAGCTGTCCTTATGCTGTCAGAGAAACCTGCGGGTTGTGCGGAGGTAGCCTCGGTATGGGTCCCCGTAGCGATCAATCAACCAGCGCTCTTCAGCGAAGGGCGCGAGTGCCAATGCAGTAACGCCGGTGATAATCACTGGCCACGCGAGGATCGAGGCGGAGAGCAGTCCGATCCCGATGAGGATCGCCATGTCAGCCACATACTGAGGATTGCGGGAGAACCGGTAAAGGCCACGGGTCCGCAGAACGCCTTCATCACCACTCGTCGCCGCCATCCCAAGTTGCATCACACCGGACCAGACAACGGCATTGCCCAGAACGATCAGACAAAGCCCTAAACCCCAACGTATGATCCATGGGAAGTCGAGCTCACCCCATTCTAGCAGAGCCAAAACGATGGCAGATCCGAAGCCGACGCACGTAGGTCCCCAGACGACAATCTTGTGGGCTCCTGTAGAGTGAATCGGCGGCCAGACTCGTCGCTCCGGTTGGAACATGGACCAGAGTATACCCGCGACCAGCAACAGATTGGCCGCACAACCCAGCACGAGAACCACGGTTTTGAGGTCACCCATGACCATACCTGTCTGCGTCCCGATGTTTGGTCGCTGAGCGTTCAAACTCCAGCGTTGAGTGGTCGATCCCGAATTCCTCGTCGAGGCGGGTCTTGATTGCCGTCTTGATGTTTTCGAGGTCATCCCAGCGGTCCTCGGCGATTACGACGTGGGTATCGAGCGCCGCACGATGCTCCTGCATCTGCCAGAAATGTGCGTGATGAACTTCCTCGACTCCGTCCACGTCCTCCACGGCCGCGATAACCTTATCCGTGTCGATATCGGGCGGGCTTCCCAACATCAGGGTGCGGATCGGGCCACCGATCTCGCTGAAGGCGAGCCAGAGGATATAGGCGGCAATCCCGATGGTGATCGCCGGATCAACCCAGCGGACATCGTAGAGAAGGATGAGAACGCCACCGACGATCACGGCCACAGACGCCAGCGCATCGCTGAGGTTGTGGAGGAACAGCGCCCGGATGTTCACGCTGCCTTTCTGCATCGAATAGGTCAGCCACGCGGTGAGGGTATCGATGAACAGCGCCACACTGCCCAGGATGACCACGGTCCAACCCGCGACTTCGGGCGGATCAACAAACCGCATCGCGCCCTCATAGACCAAATAAAGGCCGATGATGATCAGCGAGGTATAATTGATAAGCGCGGCGACGATCTCGACCCTGCCATATCCGAAGGTCATTTTCGCATCGGCCGGGCGGCGCGCGATCTTGCGCGCGCCGAATGCGATGACGAGCGACGCCATGTCGGAGAAGTTGTGGATGGCATCCGCGATCAGCGCGAGGCTGCCGGATAGTATCCCGCCGACAATCTGCGCGACCGTCAGGAGGCCGTTTGCCCAGATGGCAATGGCAACCCGCCGGTCGCCTTCTTTAGGCTCCATATGGGCATGATCATGCGGCACGAGAAGCCTCCTCATGGCCGTGGTTTGGCCGGCTGAGCCCTGGAACGCTTGGCAAACGACCAGCGCGGATCGCCCTGACGCGGGCATTCATCCAATGGCGAATGAGGTGCCGATAGATCCAGTCGCGCAGGGGGCCAAACGCCTGACGATGGTGCTCATAAAACATGTCAGGATTATCGAATGTTCCAAAATCGCGGGCGATGCCGGTCTTTTGGATATATGTACTCTCCCCCGTCCATCCGACTGGCGGTGCGCTCAAGCAGTCGGTCCCGGCACCGTAGCCGCATAGGGACCGTGTCTCGGGAAACGACCGCTGCAGGGCCAACAGGAAGGGTGTGTCGAGGATGAAGCCCTCAAGATCGACCCATCCTGCCTCGGTCTCGACCTCGATCCATGAGTGGAGGATTTCTGCGGGTGCGATCGGATAGATCAGTTCAGGCACGACGCCCCGTTGCAACGCTTTGTGGATTGTGAAGCCGTGCAAGCGGCATCTTACGCCGACAGCGCGTAGAAGCGCCATCAGCAGCGTTCCCTTCGTGTTGCATTGTCCATACCTGTCGTCGAGTACTTCAGAGGCAGGAATGTCGTCGGCGCGGTTATAGCCAAAGTCGATCTCGTTTCGCACGAAGTCGTAGATTGCACCAATTCGATCATGCAACGGCAAGGTTCCCCACCCCCGGTCGGCGATCAGAGCGGCAAGTGAAGGATGCCTGACATCCAAGAGTGGCGTCGACGAAAGCAGCGGGTCAACAGGGGTCATGAGCGTTTCCTAGAATCAACTATACAAAGATGATAGTTTCTACAGTCACTGTAGCTTCAACCTTTATCTTGTCGCGACGCGAGAGACTATTCTGGTTGGTGATTGTGAACTGCCTTGTGATGCTCGTCATGCGCGTCCCGCAGGATGCCTATGCCGCCCCACGCCGCGATGCCAGCCACCGCGACCCCGACAACGAGGTCGGGCCAGTTGCTGCCCAACCACCAAACGAGACCGCCCGCGATCAGGATGCCGCCGTTCGATGCGAAATCGTTGAGGCTGAAGGTGTTGGCGGCCCGGATGTTCACGTCCGGTTCCTTCAGTCGCCCGAGCAGCCAGATGCAGGCGAGGTTGACGACCGCAGCGATCAGCGACATTGCGATCATCAGAGTTCCGAGCGGTTCGGAACCGCCGACATAGCGCCGCCAAGCGTCAATCAGAATGCCAACCGCAAAGATCAGAAGCAATCCGCCGGATACGTTCGCGGCACCCCGCTTCCACTTCGACGACCGGGACAAGGCCAGAAGGCTGATGCCATAGACGAGGCTGTCGGATGTGTTGTCGAGACCATTGGCGATCAGGGCGCTGGAATCGCCGATAGCTCCCGTGGCGAAGAACCCCGCAGCGATTGCGAGATTGAGACCGAGAACAATCCAGAGCGTCTGGCGCTCTTTTTCATTCTTCCCGCTGAATTCGCTTTCGACCATCGAACTGGCAAACCTTCCGATTTCTAAGGAAGGGGGCAGAAACGCCCTCTTCGGATGAAGCTGTCAAAAAGATATATAGAACCTCTAGCGACTATAGATCCAAAATAGCTTATTTACGTCCCTCTGGGCACCGAAAGAATAATCGCGGCACCGATCAAACAGATGGACGTCCCTATGAAGTCCCATCTGTCAGGTCGCTCGCCCTCGACGAACCACATCCAGAGCATGGAGGCCCCGATGTAGATGCCGCCATAGGCTGCGAAAGCGCGGCCCGCTGCGCTGGTTTCGACCTGCGCCAGCAACCAGCCGAAAAGCGCGAGCGCGATTATGCCGGGTGCGAGCCAGAGCGGTGATGCCCCAAGACGCCACCACGCCCAGATGGCGAAACACCCGCTGATCTCCGCGACAGCAGCCAGCGGATAGGCAATTGCGGCGTTCAAGCCCCAATCTCGTCGTGCTCGGTGAGACATTCCGCATGGTCTCGAAGGACCTCCAGAACCTTGCACTCCGCAACGCTGTCACCGTCGCACTCGGCGACCATGCGTTTCAATTCCTTCTTAAGCGCTTGCAGACGCTTGATCCGCTGTTCGACTTGGTGGAGTTGCCGACGCGCGATCGAATCCGCCTCCGCGCAGGATTGGGACGGGTTGTCCGAGAGGTCCAGCAGCTCCCGGATGGAGTCGAGCGAAAATCCGAGCTGGCGTGAGTGCCGGATGAAAGCCAGCCGGTCGAGGTCCTTTTCAAAGTAACGGCGCTGGCCGCCTGCGGTCCTTCCGGCCTCGTTCATCAAACCGATTTCTTCGTAGTAGCGGATCGTCTGAACCTTGGTTCCGGTTCTCCGCGAGAGTGTTCCAATTGCCAGCATGTGAGATCCTTCAATCTACAAAGACTGTAGCTTACTGAAGAGACAACTCCATTGAAAAGACAAAGGTTTCACTTTGGCGTGACTTCGGACAACAAAAAGTAACTTTTCGCTTGAACCTCTATCTGCTGTAGCTTGTATCCCGCGCACAGACAAACTGAACAGGTGGGTAGCGCAAGCAATGAAGAAGGTCCGGATAGTTCTCTGGTCGGCAGTGGTTGTCGCTGCGGCGGTGTCAGCCACGCTTTGGATGACTGAACGCAATCAGGGACCGTTCGCCGCGCGTGTTGATCCTGAGGCCGAGAGTTTCACTGCGGATTTTGAGCTGACGGACCATACCGGTATGGTGCAGACCGACGAGGATTTCCGAGGGCGCTGGATGCTCGTCTTTTTCGGATTTGCGAACTGCCCCGACGTGTGTCCCATGGGGCTCGCAACCATCGCGCAGGTCATGGACGAGCTCGGCACCCAAGGTTCCGCCGTCCAGCCCCTGTTCATCACGGTCGACCCTGAAAGGGATACGCCAAGCGCTCTGGCCAACTACGTTCCCCAGTTTGGTCAGGGAATCCTTGGGTTGAGCGGACCGCCGGAGCAAATCGAACGCACTGCCGAGACCTTCAAGATCTACTACCAGAAGATTGAGGAAGCCTCGGCGCCCGACGGCTATACGATGGGGCATACGTCGTCCTTCCTTCTCTTCGATCCGGAAGGTGAATTTGTCCGCATCTACGAATACGACGAGGAACCCGGACTGATCGTTACTGATCTTCGCGAAAGGATCGGCGCGTGACAGCTGGCCCAGACGCAACGCCAAGCGCCGCGAGCCCGGTAGCTTTCCTCTTCGCGGCATGGTTCGTCGCCTTGTCCGCGTCGCTCGCCGTGCTCTTCATCGGAGAGGTTCTGGGGCAGACCCCCTGCAATCTGTGCTGGTTCCAGCGTGCCTTC
Source organism: Sulfitobacter sp. M39 (assembly GCF_021735935.1). Lineage (NCBI taxonomy): Bacteria > Pseudomonadati > Pseudomonadota > Alphaproteobacteria > Rhodobacterales > Roseobacteraceae > Sulfitobacter > Sulfitobacter sp. M39. The sequence continues at coordinate 97,072 of NZ_WMDZ01000002.1, read as the reverse complement.
ATGTTTCCGCTCGCGATTATCCTCGGGGTGGCGGCGTGGCGCGCCGACCTCTCGATCTGGCGCTATGCCGCGCCGCTCGCGGTTCTGGGTGGTGCCGTCGCCCTTTACCATTCCCTGCTTTACGCAGGGATCGTGCCGGCGCCGATCGTCCCCTGCACGGCGTCCGGGCCATCCTGCACCGATGACGCGATGCTGATCCTTGGCCTGCCAATCCCTCTGCTCTCCCTGCTGACGTTCGGGGCGATCCTTGCCCTTCTCATTCAACTTCGACGGATATCAATATGAACCGACAGACTCTTCTGCTCGCGATACTCACTCTGGTACTGGCCGTTTTCGTGGCTGGTGCCTGGTTCGTATCGCGCCCCGATCCGACCCCGGTGGCGACAGCCGCTCCGCTGGAACAACAGGATCGTCTTGTTCGGTCCTATTCTCCCATACTCGGGCGCGAGGATGCGCCAGTGACCATCGTGGAGTTCTTCGACCCAGCCTGCGAGGCCTGCCGCGCCTTCCATCCCATCGTGAAGCAGATACTGGCGCAATACCCCGACGATGTGCGCGTCGTCATGCGCTACACGCCGTTCCACGGCGATGGGTCCGAGCTGGCAATCAAGGTGCTGGAAGCGGCTCGGTTGCAGGACGTTTTTGTTCCCGTGCTGGAAGCGCTGCTTGAAAATCAGCCCGCTTGGGCCTCTCACGGCGCTCCGGCAGCTGAGCGCATCATGGAGATCGCCGGAGCGGCGGGCTTGGACACAGACGCCGCCGCAAATCAGATCATGTCACCCAGCATCGTCGGCGTCCTCAATCAAGACCGGGCAGACGTCGAAGCTGTCGGAATCCAAGGCACACCGACGTTCTTCGTCAACGGTAAGCCTTTGCCAGAGTTCGGTGCGGAGCAGCTCTTGTCGCTCGTCCAAGCCGAAGTCGAGGCTGCGGCAACAAACTAGAACGAACAGGAGACCCAACGTGTTCAAAACCTTCGCAAAGGCAATCCAGAGCCTGTCTGTCGCTCTTCTGATGGGCTTGCCAATGGCATCCTCAGCGCAGCAGTTGTCAGAGAACGCATCGATTGTGGTCGAGAGCCCCTGGGCGCGCGCGAGCCTTGGAATGTCGCGGCCCGGCGGGGCCTATCTGACCGTTCGGAACGAGGGCAGCGATCAGATCTCCCTTATCGGTCTTCGCGCGGAGATCTCCGGCATGGCTTCGATCCACGAAACCAGAACCAATTCTGACGGCGTCAGCAGCATGGCTCCGGCGGACGATATCGTGATCCCGCCCGGGGGTATGTTCGCCCTTGAACCCGGCGGATATCACGCGATGCTGATGCAACTGCAATCTCCGCTCGTCGAGGGGGAGACCTTTCCGCTGACCCTGCTCTTTTCCGATGGAACGGAGCTTGAAATCACCGTCCCGGTCCTTGGCATCGGCGCACGCGGCCCCGAAGGCTGATCCGGCTAATGATGAGGGTGGCCAAAATCGCAGCGATCGGAGCGGCGGCGGTCTTTGCCGCCCTGTTTGTCGGCTGGTGGCAGGTAGATGGGCCTGGCGCTGACTCCGCGCCGGGCAAGCGGTCTCTACCGCTGACTGCTATGGAATTCAGCCTGACGGATCAGGATGGTCGGGATGTCGGCCCGGAAACCCTCATCGGCGAGCCGAGTCTGGTCTTCTTCGGATTCACCTATTGCCCCGACGTTTGCCCGACGACCCTCTCGGACATTTCCGGATGGCTCGACGAGATTGGGCCGGACGCCGAAGACCTGAATACCGTTTTCATCACCGTAGATCCGGACCGCGACACGGTCGAGACCATGGCCGAGTATGTCTCGTATTTCCATCCGCAGATACAAGGATGGACGGGCTTGCCAGACCAGATCGCGGCCATCGCCGATGGTTTCCGTGTCACCTATGAGAAGGTTGAGGCGGAAAACGGCGAATATACGATGAACCACACGGCGGGTGTTTTCTTGTTCGATGCGACAGGTCGCTTCGTCACCACCATCGACTATCACGAACCACGCGAATTCGCCGTGCCGAAGATAAGGCGCGCGATGCAGAACAGAACCGAGAGGGCAGAATCTTGAAACTGAGACATATCGTTCTGGGAACGACAATGGCCGCGGCAGCGGTCAGCACGATAGCGAGCCGGGCTTTGATCCTGGAGGCGCCGCCCGAGTACATCTTTTCCGAGGCTCCGGAAGCCTTGGACAGTCCGCCCGAACCTCTCGATGGACCAGGCGTCAACGCATCCGGCGAGACGATGCCGAATATGCTTCCGGCCGCTTTTCAGCCGCCTGAGTTTCCCGCACTCGAACGGGCCGAGCCAGATAATCTGATGGCGCTTGTTCAGGCCCTCGCCACGCCGCCTTGGGAGGCGACGGTCGAGGCGGGTGACACATTGGACGTGCTTCTCTCTCTCGCGGACATGGATGCGCAAACACGGACCGAAGTCGCACTGGCACTGACGGTTGAATACGACCTGCGCCGCCTTCGACCGGGCCATCGTCTCAGCGTCGACTTTCGCCCGGACGGAACGCCATCCGTTGTGACGTTGGCTGTCGATGACGGTGTGCGGATCGAAGTCACCCTGGACGACACCATTGCGAGTCGGACGGTAACGCCGAGCGCGTTGACAGTCGAGCGTGCGAGCCAGCTGCTGGTAAACGGGTCGATCTACGCTTCGCTGGATCGAGCAGGCGTCCCGGCCCGTTTTGCCGTCGATCTCGCACAAATCCTCGGGGAAACGGTCGACTTTCGCAGGGATCTTCAAGGCGGAGAGACCCTGAATATCCTTTGGGGTCAGACCGTCCTTCGCGATGGTTCAGAGGTCGGTCAACCGTCAATCTCCTATGCGGCCCTCGATCTGGCCGACGACCGCTTCGAAATCCTCTGGTCAGCCGAAGACAGCGGGCGGGCAACGGTCTATTTGAATGGTGAAATCCTGCGGACGGTCGCGCCGCCGGTGGAAGGCGCACGACTGTCGTCGGTCTTCGGGCAGCGCAAGCATCCGATCTACGGCAATATGCGGATGCACACAGGTGTCGATTATGCCGCCGCTGCGGGGACACCGATTGCAGCGACCGCACCCGGACGGGTCTCCTTCATCGGATGGCGGAGCGGGTATGGCCGGGTGGTCGAGATCGCGCACGGGTCAGACACAATGACCCGCTATGCGCACCTCAGCGCTGTGCCGGAGGGTCTGGCCGTCGGAAACCGCGTGGTCGCGGGCGAAACGATTGGCCAGGTCGGTGAGACAGGCACGGCGACAGCTCCGAACCTTCACTACGAAGTGCGCGTGGACGGCCGACCTATCGATCCGCTCGGGGAGGAATTGCTCGCCTCTGCGGAAAATTTCGACACTGCGGATGCCACTGAAATCCTTGAAGAGACGCGCACACGGTTCGCGACCTTTCTTCGCGAAGACACATGACTGATTTGAAAGGAATTCCGATGAAAAACAGGTTTCAAACCTTGGCCGCTGCGACCCTCATGATTGGTGCCGCGACGGCAGTAACCGCCCAGACCGCTATCCACGTCGGAAAGACGCGCGGCTGCGGTTGTTGCCTTGCCTGGATGGAAAAGCTGTCCGATGCCGGGTTCGCTCCTGAAGGTGAGAATATGGGCGGGGCGTTGATCCGTCTGAAAATGGATCGCGGTATTCCCGTCGATATGTTCTCCTGTCACACGGCGACCGTCGAAGGCTACACCATCGAGGGTCACGTTCCGCCAGCCGATATTACTCGACTGCTTGAAGAACGTCCCGATGCCATAGGCCTGGCCGTGCCCGGCATGCCCATCGGCTCGCCCGGCATGGATTTCGGCGACGATGCCGAAGCCTACGATGTCTTTCTGGTGAAATCCGACGGCTCCACTGAGATCTTTTCGTCCTATCCGGCGAGTTAAAGTGGAGCAAATCACAACACTCTCACCAGTCGCACTGGGCTTTCTAGGCAGCCTGGCCGCCGGTCTCATGACCGCCGTCGGGGCGGCGCCCGTGCTTCTCGGCAAGACCCCGTCACGCAAATGGCGCGATATTTCGCTCGGCTTTGCCGCCGGGGTCATGCTTGCCGCGTCTTTCTTTTCTCTCATCATACCGGCACTCGACGCAGCGGAGGGCCGATACGGGGATGGCGCGATACCGGCGCTGATCGTCTGTGCTGCGATCCTGATGGGCATGGGCGCGGTCGCCATGATGAACGAAATGATCCCGCATGAGCATTTCAGCAGCGGGCGCGAAGGCCCGGAGGCGGTCTCGCTGCGCCGTGTCTGGCTCTTCATCATCGCCATCACGATCCACAATGCGCCGGAGGGTTTGGCCGTCGGCGTTGCGTTCGGAGCTGATGGTTTTACAGGCGGATTTCCCGTCGCTCTCGGGATCGGATTGCAGAATGCGCCTGAAGGGCTGGCTGTTGCAGTCGCCCTACTGGGCGAGCGATACTCGGCGGGCCGTGCGTTCGGCATCGCAGCACTGACCGGACTGGTCGAACCCGTCACCGGTTTCCTGGGTGCTGCGGTAATTGTCGTGGCAGAACCTCTGCTGCCTTGGGGCTTGGCCTTCGCAGCGGGCGCGATGCTTTACGTCATCAGCCACGAGATCATCCCCGAAACCCATCGCAGCGGCCACCAGAAGCAGGCGACGACCGGGCTCGCGATCGGGCTCGTCGTCATGCTGTTCCTCGATGTCTGGTTGGGATGACGCATGGCAATTCGTTCCATTGGCATTTGCACGGCTGTCGCGGCGCTCGCCGCCGATCAGGCATCGAAGGCGTTCGTGCTTGCGAACGCAGAAGCGCTCGCCACCGGCGTCGCTGTATTCCCCGGCTTCAACCTGATCTTCCACCGCAACTACGGCGTGACCTTTGGGTTCTCTCAAAATGTGCCGTGGTGGGTCCTTGCATTGGTCGCCACCGCCGTCGTTCTGTTCCTCGTCGTTTCACTGATCCGGGCAACGCAGGCAGCCGAGGCGGTTGCCTACGGCATGGTGATCGGCGGCGCTCTTGGGAATATCGTCGATCGTCTTCGCTTTGAAGGGGTGACCGATTTTCTGGATTTCTATCTCGGAACGGTGCATTGGCCAGCGTTCAACCTCGCGGATGTCTTCGTGGTCTGCGGCGTCGGGATTTTGCTGATCTTCTCGGGGCGCGAAAAGGTCGCTGCGTCCGAAACCTCAAGATAGATCTCGGTGATTTCAATCGGCATCACTGTTCTCCGCATTTCCGGAATGTCAGGTATCATCCTCACATTCTGTGCATTCGGCCTCGGCGCTTTGGCGGTTCTCGCTCTGCCACCATTCTCGATGCCGGTGCTTTTGCCCGTCGCGTTTGGCGCGCTGTATCTCCTCACGGTCGGAGAGAGCCGCATGCGGGCCGGACTTGCCGGATGGGCGTTCGGCGTTGGCTTCTTCCTGTTCGGATTGTCCTGGATCGCGGAGAGCTTTTTTGTCGACGCGGAGCGGCTCGGCTGGATGGCCGTTCCTGCGGTGGCTGGACTGGCCGCCGGCCTTGCGCTGTTTCCGGCGGCGGCAATGGCAGCGTTCGCATGGAGCAGGACGAAAGGTGTCTCCGGCGCATTGATCTTCGCGGTCTGCTGGTCGGTTTCGGAATGGCTGCGCGGCACCATGCTGACAGGCTTTCCCTGGAACCTGATCGCCTATGCATGGGCCGACTACGATATTCCACGCCAAATGGCCGCATGGGTTGGCAGCTACGGACTTGGCCTCGTCACAGTTCTGCTGTCGGTCCTGCCCGTAACGCTCCTCATGCGGAATCGTCGGCAAAATGCGTTCGCCGCATTTGTTTTCATGTCGGTGGTGGGGGGTGCCGGAACCCTCGGTACGGTTCGCCTTATGGCCACCACACCGCCAACAGACACAACCGTCAGGATCGTTCAGGGAAACATTCCTCAGACGGAGAAATGGGACCCCGCGTTCCGCGAACGGAACATATCCCGCTATCTGGACCTGTCTGCGCAGTCTGGCAGCTTCGACGTCCTTCTCTGGCCCGAAAGCGCATTTCCCGGTTATCTTGATGAGAATCCTGAAATGTTGGGTCGAATTGCCGAACGTCTGCCTGAGGGCCGCGTTCTTCTGACCGGTGCACAGACGCGCGAGTCGGACGGCACTGGCACACGCTACAGAAATTCGATCCTCGCAGTCGATCAGACCGGACAGATCGTCACGCGATACGCCAAGCATCACCTCGTGCCGTTCGGGGAATACGTTCCCCTGCGGAGTTTTCTTCCGATCCAGCGATTGACCGCAGGGCTTGGGGACTTCACGCCCGGTACCGGACCCCAGACCGTTGAGCTACCCGGTTTATCTCCGGTCGGCCTTTCGATCTGCTACGAGGCCATTTTTCCGGGACGTGTCGTAGACGCCGCTTCGCGTCCGGACTGGATATTCAACGCCACCAATGACGCTTGGTTCGGTGCGTCTCTCGGTCCCCGGCAACATCTGGCCTCTGCCAGGATGCGCGCGGTCGAAGAGGGGCTGCCTTTGGTTCGCGCGGCCAACACGGGCATTTCAGCAGTTATCGATGGGTACGGCCGGATCGTCGCCCGGCTCGGGCTCGATGAGACCGGCGTGCTGGACGCCTGCTTGCCAGTTGCGCTCCCGGCCACGCCATTCGCGAAATACGGGCAGATGATGTTCCTGCTCGTTTTGGCAGCGTGCATCGCGGGTGCCATTGGGTTGACTATTGGAAAGGAAAAGGCACCATGATCGTGATCTTCGGAGCATTGGTCGGCGCCGCATGGGGCGGATATCTCGCCAAGAAGTGTGGCGGCAACAGGCTGGACATCGCCCAGTACGCGGCAAGTTCCGCGATCGCATTCGGACTCCTGGCGTTGTTCGCCTCGATCGTTCTTGCACGGGTTCTATGAACCGCCGTCCAAGGCCGGATAGGCGCTAGGCGAATATGTCGATCGGCGTCCCGTCCCGCACCATCGCGTAGATATCCTCAATTTCGCGGTCCGACACCGCGATGCAACCCGCCGTCCAGTCTGGCTTGATCGCGTCGATCCCGGGTCGTGGCCCGCCATGGATGAAAATGTCGCCGCCTGGCTCACGTCCCTGTGCAGCGGCGAAGGCGATATCGGCCTCGTTCGGATAAGAGATTCCGATGGAGAGATGGAACAGACTGTCGGGATTGCGTCGGTCGACGGTATAAGCCCCTTCGGGCGTTTTCCCGTCACCCTCGAACTGCTTGGGCCCCTCGGGCGCGAAACCGAGGTCTATCCTGTAGGCTTTCAGGACCGAGGTATTGTTGAACAGGAACAGGTTCCGGTCACCTTTGAACATCTGCAACCGGGTGACCTCGGGCCCATCGTAGGTTCGGAATTTGCTGGCGCACCCTGCAAGGCCAAGTGCAAGTCCGCCCAAGAGTGCCGTTCGTCGTGTCGTTTTCATCATGTCGTCCGCTCGATCTTTTTACCTGTCCACTCATATCGGTATCGGTATGCTTGATCAATCAATGGCCGTGCGCCATCTTCTCTCCCACTTTCTCTCCCCCGGACCCGTCTGGCCGGTCCTTCTTGGCCCGGAGCAGCCTGAGCGCGTTGGCGACAACCAGCAGCGAAACGCCGACATCCGCAGCGATGGCACCCCACATTGTTGCCATGCCGAACGCTGTCAGCCCGACGAACAGCGCCTTCGTCGCAAGCGCAATAGCGATGTTCTGATGGATGACGTTCATGGTGCGGCGGGAATGGCCTATCAGCCATGGCACCTTGGCGATGTCGTCCGTCATCAGGGCGATATCGGCGGTCTCAATGGCGGCATCCGATCCGACCGCACCCATGGCGATGGCGAAATGCGCCCGCGCCATGGCAGGTGCGTCATTCACACCATCTCCGATCATTGCCACGACATCGTAACTGGCAACCAGTTCTTCGATTGCCGCCACCTTGTCTTCTGGCAGCAGTTCTGCGCGAACCTCATCGATGCCGACTTCCGCCGCCACGGCGCGCGCCGTGCGTTCATTGTCGCCGGTCAGCATGATGATCTTTTGCACGCCTTGGGCATGCAGACGCGCCACGACCCCCTTCGCATCCGGGCGGATACGGTCGCGCAGTTCGATCAGGCCCAGCAGGCGGCTTCCGGAGCCTACGGCCACGAGTGTGCTGCCAGCCCCTTCGATCCGTTCCAGCAGGTCGCGGGGGATCGCTTCGCCAAGCCCCTTCTCGGTCGCAAATCGATCCGAACCGAGCCAGACGGGCTGACCCTCCCAGGTTCCCTCGACACCGCGGCCCGGCACCGTTTGGGTGTCGGTAGCCGCCGACTGCGTCAGCCCATCGCGTTCGCCGCGCACCAGGATGGCCCGCGCGAGAGGATGCGAAGAGCGGGCTTCCAGCGCGACAGCGGCGCTCAGAAGGTCGCGCTCGGCCGTGCCGCCCAAGGGATGCAGACCCGCGACCTCCGGTTCTCCCATGGTGATCGTCCCGGTCTTGTCCATTGCCAGAGCTGTCAGGCGTGACGGCGCCTCCACATAGGCACCGCCCTTGATCAGCACGCCATTGCGTGCCGAGGCCGCGAGCGAAGCGACGATGGAGACCGGCGTAGAAATCACGAGCGCACAGGGGCAAGCGATTACCAGGAGAACCAGTGCATTGTAGAACCAATAATTCCATGCCCCCGCGAACAGCAGCGGTGGAACGACGGCGATTAGAACCGCCAGCACCATGACAATAGGCGTGTAGATGCGGGCGAACTTTGTGACCCACTGTTCAACCTCGGCGCGGCGCGAATGAGCGTCGCCTACCATACGGATGATTTTCGAGAGCACGGTATCGCCTGCGGCCTTGGTGGCCCTGACCGTCAGTGTGCCGTCGCCGTTGATCGTTCCGGCATACACTTCATCGCCAGTTTCCTTTGCCACAAGAGCACTTTCCCCGGTAATCGGAGCCTGATCAACATCGCCGCGACCCTCGGTCACCTCTCCGTCGAGCGGGATACGGTCTCCGCCGCGCACCACGAAGCGGTCACCGATCGCAACCTGAGCCGCAGGAACATCGGTCTCCGATCCGTCGTCACGAATGACGCGCGCCGTGGGTGGTGCTAGGTCCAACAGGGCCGAGACCGCGTTGCGCGCACGCCCCACGCTCCAGGATTCGAGAGCGAGGGACAGAGCAAAGAAGAATGCGACCGTTGCCGCCTCGAAAAACTCGCCCAGACCGATCGCCCCGGCCACGGCGACGATCATCAGCAAATTCATGTCAGGCGAAAATCTACGCGCGGCGGACCATGCTTTGGGGGCGACCAGCCAGGCTCCGAACACCACCGCCAGCATGAACAGCCCCATCTCGACCAGAGGCATAGACGTCTCGCCATGACCGGAGAAGAGCCGCAGCGCGCCGCCCGCCCCCGTCTCGACGATGTGGTAAAGGAACCCCGCGGCCCAGAAGCCGCCGCTGAGCCCGGTGAAGAGGCGTTGACGTGCGAAATGGGCCGCCTGGTCCGCTTCGGCGCTTTCAGCATCCCACATCTTCGCGCTCATCCCAGTCGACCCGACGATCTTGATGATCTTATCGTCGCTGAGCGGTTTGGCGCTTTTGAGGATGGTCATGCGCCCGTTGATCACATCGAAGGCCAGATGCTCGCTGCCGCCGACTTCCGGCCCGACGACCTTGTTCAGGATCGCGACCTCTTCCGCACAATCCAGCCCGTTAACGCGAAAACTGCGTCCGGAGGATGGTGGAGGTGCTGCCACCTGCGCGGTGTCTTCGGCCGTCTGGCCGCAGCAAGCCTTTGTGTCTTTGCGATCATCCTGATGACCGTGCGGATGCGTGTCTGGACCGTGGTGGGACATGGGAAACCTCTGAGAATAAGCGTTGAGCCAAAGATAGGAGCTTCAGTTGCTAGAGGTTCAAGAAGTTTCTTGGGATGTTCTGTGCTTAAGGCCATCACAATCAGCACTGTACCTCCTCTGAACTGTTCGGGCGCGACAGCGAGGCGATTGGACTTGACCTTCCATCTACGGGAAGCACTATTTGCGGACCCAGTGTAGTTTTTGAAAGGCTGGGAAATGGATCAGATAGTAGGCAAGGATGCGTCAGAGCGGTCGTCGGATCATGCCGTGGATCCGGTGTGCGGCATGTCCGTCACAATTTCTCCGGACGCACGCCGTGCAGACTATGACGGTGAAATTTTCTATTTCTGCTCCGACAGGTGCCACACCAAGTTCAAGGCTGATCCAGTTTACTACGCCTCTGGCAAGGCATCGGATCGTCGCATGACCTCACAAGCAGGCGCGCAGTATACATGCCCGATGCACCCTGAAATCGTACGTGATGAACCCGGATCTTGCCCGATCTGTGGCATGGCGCTTGAACCGATGTTACCGTCGGATGAACCCAGTGAGGAACTGACCGACTTCACCCGCCGCATGTGGATCAGTGCCGCCGCGGCCGTTCCCCTGGTCATCCTAACCATGGGTGAGTTGGTCGGTCTGCCCGTCCGAGACTGGATCGGGCATCAACTGGCGACCTATGTCGAGTTCGCGTTGGCGACACCAATCGTCCTATGGGCGGCGAAACCCTTCTTCGAGCGGGGATGGGCGTCGATCGTGAACCGCTCGCCCACCATGTGGACACTGATCTCCATCGGTGTCGGTGCGGCCTACATCTATTCGCTGGTGGCTACGTTCCTTCCGGGCGTGTTTCCGGAGGTCTACCGGATGGGCGCGGGGGTCGGCACCTACTTTGAGGCCGCCGTTGTCATCATCACCCTGATTTTTGTTGGGCAGGTTCTGGAGCTGAGGGCGCGGGAACGGACCGGCGATGCCATTCGGGCACTACTCGACCTGGCCCCGAAAACTGCGCGACGTATCCTGCCCGACGGCACAGAGTATGACGCGCCGCTGGAAAACATCGTTGAGGGGGATCGTCTGCGGGTCCGCCCAGGCGACGCGATCCCCGTCGACGCCACGGTCATGGACGGTACGTCGTCCATCGACGAGAGCATGATCACCGGCGAACCCCTGCCGGTCGAAAAAGGTCCCGGCGATACCGTCACCGGCGGCACGATCAACAAGAACGGATCCCTTGTCATCGAGGCCGCGCGCGTGGGTGCCGACACGATGCTGAGCCAGATCGTCGAGATGGTTTCGAACGCGCGTAGGTCCCGCGCGCCGATTCAGGGTCTTGCCGACAAGGTCTCATCCTACTTCGTGCCGACCGTTGTCCTGATCGCGCTGCTCGCATTCGTCGCGTGGCTGAGCTTCGGACCCGAACCTGCTCTGGTCTTTGCCATTGCCTCGGCGGTGTCGGTGCTGATCATCGCCTGCCCCTGTGCTCTGGGTCTGGCGACCCCGATTTCGATCACGACGGCCGCGGGGCGCGGTGCACAGGCGGGTGTGCTGATCAAGGACGCCGAAGCTCTGGAACGCATGGCCAAGGTCGATACGCTGATCGTGGACAAGACGGGTACCCTGACCGAGGGGAAGCCGAAGCTGACCGATGTGGCCGCTCTGGGCGACGAAAGCGAGGAAACCATTCTAACCCTAGCTGCCGCCCTGGAAAAAGGCTCGGAGCACCCGTTGGCGGAGGCCATCGTGGAGGGTGCGATGGAGAAGGGCATCAAGGTCGGCAATGCCGAAAACTTCGAGGCGGTGACCGGAAAAGGCGTGCGCGGAACTGTCTTGGGGCGGGCTGTCGCACTTGGAAATACCGCAATGATGCGCGACATGTCTCTCGACACATCTACGGCGGAGGAAGCGGCAGATGTTCTACGGGCCGAGGGTAAGACCGCCATGTTCGTAGCCATTGAAGGTAAGCTGTCCGGCATCGTCGCAGTGGCCGACCCGATCAAGGAGTCGACTGCCGAAGCCATCAAGGTACTGCACGAGGCAGGTCTGCGGATCATCATGGCGACAGGTGACAACGAACGCACCGCCAGCGCCGTGGCGCAGCGGCTTGGAATCGACGAGGTTCGGGCCGGCGTTCTGCCGGAAGATAAGAAGGCGCTGGTCGACGAGCTGCACGCCGAAGGCAGAAAGGTCGCGATGGCGGGTGATGGTGTCAACGACGCGCCAGCCCTGGCCGCAGCGGACGTCGGCCTTGCCATGGGTACGGGCGCGGACGTGGCGGTTGAAAGTGCGGGCATCACGCTGTTGCGCGGGGATCTGAACGGCATCGTCAAGGCGCGGACACTGGCGGTGGCGACGATCCGCAACATTCGCCAGAACCTGTTCTGGGCGTTTGCCTATAACACGCTCGGTGTTCCAATCGCGGCAGGGGTCCTCTACCCGGTCTTCGGCCTATTAATGTCACCAATGATCGCCGCAGCCGCGATGAGCCTTTCTTCAGTCTCGGTCATCGCAAACGCTCTCAGGCTGAGGCGATTGAAGCTTTAGCGGGTCCGCGTTTTGAACGTGAAGTAGGTCAATTATCCATTTCAGCAAAACGTGTATTGCTGGTCTGTCAGAAATCCAACATAGCTGACCGATGATACTCAAAACGCGCCTTTTTGTGCTTACTCTTTTGATTGGCGTTGTTCTGGCGCAAATCAGTCATGCGTCCATTTCAAGCGTGGATTCAGGGTCTTCGATGGTCATGCAAAGCGATTGCTGTCCAGATGACTGCCCGGACATGCCGGAATGCGATGCTGCTTGCATTTCGACGATGCAATGTCGGGTAGCCCCGATTGTGCTGGGGCTGGAACGAGCAACTCTAGCGAGCTTGCCGAGCCCCGGAAACGCAGAGTTCTCACGGGCCGAGGCGGCAGCGCACCGACAACATGCGGACATTGAGCTTCAAAGACCGCCCAAGGCATGACGGGTCAGGTGTCTTTCGCACCAAAATCCACGCGCCGATGTAACGTATAGACTCAGGGTCGATACGATGGCTGGCGTTCCCGTTGCCCGTCAAAATAGGCGTATCATGCTCCGTTATATCCCCACCTTTCTTGCGACCCTCGTGGTTGCGACCCAGCTCTCCGTGCCGATAGCACAGGCGGCTGCATCTGATTACAACCTTGTTCTCGTCGAAACGACCTATCCCTTCGGAGACGGCGCGGTTCTGGAGCTTCGTCTGATTGATACCCGCACCAATGCGCCCGTCGAAGGCGCCGTCATCTTTGCCACAAGGCTGGATATGGAGCCGGACGGCATGGAGACGATGACTTCGACGGTCTTGGCGTTGCCCGGCGAAGAGCCGGGTCTCTATCGCTTTTCCGCCGATCTGACGATGGACGGAAACTGGCGGTTTTCCGTTGCGGCCAAGGTGCAGGGCGAACCTGAAACTGTTCAGGCGCAAATCGTGCTCGAGGTGCTGCCATGAGCGTCTTTGGCAAATTGGTGCTTATCGGCGTGGTTGGCGGCGCGGCTGGATGGGCGGGCCTCGCGGCAGGCGTCAAGGGTTGGACGCCTGCTATGCTGGCAAATGTGGCGCAGACGCAATTCCCCGCGCTGATGGGACGGCAAGCTGAAGCAATGCCAGCCGCAACCCGAACGCCGACAGGCCCGGTCATCTACTACCGACACCCTGACGGTCTCGCCGAATGGTCCGCCGCGTCGACCGAGACTGCCGATGGAAAGTCCTTTTTGCCGGTCCTGGCGAACGAAGACGTATCGTTTGATCCAGAGGCGATCACGCCTCTAGAGGCAGAGAGTGGCGAACGAACCCTACTCTACTACCGCCACCCGATGGGCCTGCCTGATACGTCGCCGGTGCCAAAGCTGGATTCCATGGGGATGGACTACCTGCCCGTCTATGCCGACGAGGTAAGCGATGCCGGATCAGTGACCGTATCGCCCGGCAAGCTGCAACGCACGGGCGTGCGTACGTCAATTGCAGTGTTTGATCCCATGGCAACAACAGTGCGTGCGCCGGGGATCGTCGCGCTGGACGACCGTAGAGTCAGCGTCATTTCATTGCGTGCGGATGCGTTCATCGAAGAAGTTGAGGATGTAACGACCGGATCAATCGTTGAAGCGGGCGAACCGCTGGCGATGCTCTATTCCCCAGAGGTCGTCGCCGCTGCGGCGCAATATGTTTCCGACCTTCGGGGCGGTGAAGGGAGGGTCGAAGGCAGCCGCCAAAGGCTGGCAAATCTGGGCGTCCCAGCAGCCGTCATCGACAAGATCGCGGCGGAAAGGCGTACGCCGGTGCAAATCACTCTGATGGCACCGCGGTCGGGCGTGGTACTCGAACGGATGGCCGTCGAAGGCATGATGTCCGAGGCCGGAGAAACGCTGTTTCGTATTGCCGATACATCGGTTGTCTGGGTCATGGCGGACGTGCCGGAATCTGCGCTCGCGGGCCTTTCGGATGGAAACGCTGCGACGATCACCTTCCCAGGCCTGCCGGGCGAGACCTTCAGCGGCTTGATCGACAAGATATACCCTGAAGTCGATATGCAGACCCGGACTGCACGCGTCCGCATCGATCTGTCCAACCCCGAGGGTCGCTTGCTGGTCAACATGTTCGCGGATGTGGTTTTGGCGACGGGCGACGGTGCGCCCGTGGTGCAGGTGCCGGAAACGGCGGTGATCGACACCGGCGATCGCCAGGTGTTGATCCGCGATATGGGAGAGGGGAAATTTGTGCCGCAGGATGTGGTGCTGGGGCGGCAGGCCGCCGGGATGGTGGAAATCCTTGAAGGCATTGTGGAGGGCGACCGGATCGTCACCACCTCGACCTTTCTGATCGACGCGGAGAGCAACCTGAACGCAGCCCTGGCTGCGCTGACCGCCCCGGAGGCAGTCGAATGATCGCGCGTGTCATCGAATGGTCCGCCCGCAACCTTGTTCTGGTGTTCTTTGCCACGGCCCTGATCATCGCCGCAGGGGTCTGGTCACTGCGCAACTTGCCGATCGACGCTATTCCCGACCTGTCTGACGTGCAGGTGATCGTGCTGACCGATTATCCGGGCCAGGCTCCGCAGGTCGTCGAGGATCAGGTCACCTATCCGCTGACTTCGGCGATGCTGACGGTGCCGCGATCCCGCGTCGTGCGGGGGTTTTCGTTCTTCGGCATTTCCTTTGTCTACATTATCTTCGAGGACGGCGTAGACCCCTATTGGGCACGGTCTCGCGTTCTGGAATACCTGAACGCCGCGGCAGCCCGCCTGCCGGACGGCGTGACGCCCACGCTCGGTCCCGATGCGACCGGGGTCGGATGGGTTTACCAATACGCGATCACCGGAGAAAATCTGTCGCTGGCCGAATTGCGGTCGTTGCAGGATTGGGTCGTCCGCTTTGGTGCAAGCCGTGCCGAGGGCGTGTCCGAAGTGGCCAGCGTCGGCGGCTTCGTCAAGCAATACTCGGTCACGGTGGATCCGGTGCGGATGCGGGCGCAGGGGTTCACGCTGTCCGACATCGGCAAGGCCATCTCTGAAAGCAACATGGACACCGGCGGGCGCACGGTAGAGCTTTCCGAGTTCGAATTCATGGTACGCGGACGGGGCTATCTGTCGGGGACCGAGGATATCGGCAAAATCACCCTGCGCAGTATCGGCGGCGTCCCGATCAGCCTGCGCGACGTGGCGCGGGTCGAAATCGTCCCCAATGAACGCCGCGGCATCGCCGAGTTGAACGGTGAGGGCGAGGTGGCCAGCGGCATCGTGCTGCAACGGGTGGGCGCCAATGCACTGGACGTGATCGAAAACGCCAAGTCAGAACTGGATGTGGTTGCTCAAAGCTTGCCGGACGGGGTCGACATCGTGCCGGTCTATGACAGGTCCAACCTGATCCTGTCGGCAATAGAGACGCTGAAAACAACGCTTCTCGAAGAAAGTCTCGTTGTGGCCGGGGTCACGATCATTTTTCTGTTGCACGTCCGGTCGGCCCTCGTAGCGATCATCATGCTGCCTATCGGATTGCTCATGGCGTTCACCGCGATGAAATTCCTCGGGATCGGGGCCAATATCATGAGCCTCGGCGGCATTGCCATCGCCATCGGCGCGATGATCGACGCCGCCATCGTGATGATCGAGAACGCGCACAAGCATTTGGAACGTGCTGCCCCCGATAAGCCCCGCATCGAGGTGCTGATCGAAGCCGCAAGCGAGGTCGGCCCGGCACTGTTCTTCAGCCTGCTGATCATCACCGTATCGTTCCTGCCGATCTTTGCACTGGAAGGACAGGAGGGACGCATGTTCGGCCCGCTGGCCTATACCAAGACGTTTTCGATGGCGGCGGCGGCGTTCTTGTCGGTGACGCTGGTGCCTGCGCTGATGGTGGTCTTCGTGCGCGGCCGGATCATCCCTGAACACAGGAATCCGGTGAATCGGGCACTCATCGCCGTTTACCGCCCAATCATCCGCGCCGTGCTGAAGGCCAAAAGTCTCACGATCATAGTGGCTCTCGCCGCACTGGTGGTCACGATCTGGCCCGCGCGGCAGTTGGGGTCAGAGTTCATGCCCGTCCTGAACGAGGGCACGCTGATGTATATGCCGACCACTTTGCCCGGTCTGTCAGTCACCAAGGCCGCAGAGTTGATGCAGACGCAAGACCGCATCATCAAGACCTTTCCCGAGGTCCTGACCGTCTTCGGCAAGGCGGGCCGCGCCCTGACCGCGACCGATCCCGCGCCGACCGAGATGTTTGAGACGATCATCCAGCTCCGCCCGGAAGACGAATGGCGGCCCGGTGTGACGACCGAAAAGCCTGCGGCAGGAAATGGATGCCGCCCTGCAATTTCCCGGCGTATCGAACGCCTGGACGATGCCGATCCGGGCGCGCATCGACATGCTGTCCACCGGAATCCGCACGCCTGTGGGGATCAAGGTCTTCGGCACCAGCCTGACCGAGATGGAAAAGGTCGCCCGTGAGGTCGAAGCCGTGGTACGAACGGTGCCCGGAACGACCAGCGCCTATGCCGAACGGGTGATCGGCGGCTATTACCTCGACATCACCCCGGACCGTACAGCGCTTGGCCGCTACGGTCTGTCGGTGCAGGATGTGCAAGAGGTAATCGGCATGGCGTTGGGGGCCAAGGCCATCACGCAGACCGTCGAGGGGCGCGAGCGCTACGACGTCGCAGTGCGCTATCCGGCGACACTGCGGTCTGATCCGGAGGCGATTGGGCGCGAGGTTCAGGTTGCACTGCCGGGCGGTGGCACCATTCCGCTGGGGGACGTGGCCACCATTGAACGCACCCGCGGAGCTACGTCGATCCGCACCGAGAACGGACAGCTTGCCGTATATATCTTTGTCGATATCGTCGGACGCGATCTTGGCGGCTATGTGGCCGAAGCTCAGGCGGCGGTCGCGGCCTCCGTCACTCTGCCACCCGGCTATTCTTTGGGCTGGAGCGGTCAGTTCGAATACCTTGAACGCGCGAAACAGCGGCTGGCCACTGTTGTGCCGCTGACGCTGGCGCTGATCTTCCTGCTGCTTTACCTAAACTTCCGCCGCCTGACGGAAACCTTGATCGTGATGCTGTCGCTGCCTTTCGCTCTGGTCGGTGGCATTTGGCTCATGTGGTTCATGGGCTTCAACATGTCGGTTGCGGTGGCCGTCGGGTTTATCGCGCTGGCCGGGGTGGCGGCTGAAACCGGAGTGATCATGTTGATCTATCTCGATCAGGCGTTGAATGAAGCGCGTGCCCGCGCGGGCGACAGGGACCTGACCCGCGACGAGCTCTACGCCGCGATCATGGTGGGTGCAGTAGACCGCGTGCGCCCCAAGATGATGACAGTTGTCGCAATCATGGCCGGCCTGATGCCGATCCTTTGGGCGCATGGCACCGGGTCCGAGATCATGCAGCGCATCGCAGTGCCCATGATCGGGGGAATGGTGTCGTCAACCTTGCTGACCCTGATCGTCATTCCGGCGGTTTATGCCATCATCAAAGGGTGGAGCCTGAAGCAAGCCGGTACAGTGCCTGATTTGGCCCTCGGGCGGGCCGCAGAATAAGGGCAACGGCGTCAAGCAAGCAATAGGATATTGAGATGTATGCTCGAAACCTATGGAGTCACCGCGACTTCGACCATGCGGATTGTAGTGTCCCCATCCCCGCCGCCGGTCGGCTGCGTCCAGGCCACAAACGTATTGGCGTCTCCGCGCGCCATTCGGGGAAAACCGATCGATCCGCCGCCCCGATTGATATGGAGCGCCTGAGGCGCTGCGCATCCGGTACTTCGCGATATGTGGCACATGACGATCGCTTCACCGCCTCCCACATATTCAATCCAGAGCGCCAATGCGCTTCCATCCGGCATTTGCAGAACATCCACCCGTCCCGCGGCTGTGCCGAGGTCAATGCGGAGCGGTTCGTCAAACTGCGCGCCGCCATCGTCCGAAAACGCGATATAAACCTCCGGTTTATTCTCAGCTGCAGTGAACCAGATGACGGACACCTTGTCGTCCATCGTATCAACAGCTGGGCCATTTACGGGGCAGCCGGCAATTTCCCATCCGTCGTCGTGAACAGTGAGGGGTTGCGTCCAGTCCCCTCCGGTAGATCGAACAATCGAAATGTCGCGGATTTCATCGGCGGTTCGATCACGATAGACCGCCACGATATCGCCCGAAGCGGTCCGCGCTGCGGACGTCTGACAACAAGTACAAGCGCGCGCGTCCAACAGGCTTTCTGGCTTCATCGTTCCGTCAGAGTTGATCTGTCGTGCGCGCAGCTGCATCGCATTCTCGAAGTTTTCGCCTTCTGTTTGACTGTCATACTCCCGGCCATCCAGCCACAGTGCCGTCAACCCGCCAAACTGATCGGGAACCAACGAAACAAAACCGTGCTCGCGTTGTGATCTGTCATCATGGGGAATAAGCGGTTCCGTCCAGCTTCTGCCTTCATCTTTAGAAAAAGCGATATTGACGTCATATTGGTAATCACCCTCCCCATTCAGTTTAAGCCATTGTGCCGCCAGGCCGCCATCAGCCAGCACCGCTACCGATGGAAAATCGGCCCAGTTGATGTAAATCTTTGACGATTTATGAATTGTGCGAGCGTCCGACCACTCGCTGCCATCAAGGATGGCCATGCGAACTTCCGCTTCGGCTCCGTTTTCTTCTGTCCAACTCAATACGACCCGGCCATCCGGCAAGGTTGCAAGTGATGGCTCACGGGCACCGATGCCGACCGGGGCTGCGCGGTCGGTCAATCTGAAGAGGTCGGTTTCCTCGGCATATGTTGCGGTGAAAGAACTGAAAAATGCACCAATACTCAATATGGATGCAGAAAGACATTTACTCATGAAAACGTTCTTCCGCCAGTTGTGGCCATGTCGCGGCGAACCTAGTAGTCGTTGACCGCGAACCAAACTCCACCCTCTTATCTGTCGAAACGGCTTAATTGATCCCATTGGCACGCTGCAATGCTCGAATGTACGTCACGATAGCAAGGATATCTGATCGCGTCACGCCTTCAACCGCTGGCATGTTTCCAAATTTCCAATGATGCGCCCGCACTCCATTTTGCGCAGCGAGGACAAACGCCATGTCGCCGTGATGGCTCGGCTCATAGATCTTGTGAACAAGCGGTGGAGCAACGCCATCCAGGCCTTGCCCGTTCGGGCCATGGCAGGCGGCACAGACCGCATCATAAGCGCTCGCGCCGATTTGCTCCTGCTCTGTAAAACTTGCTGGTAGCGTGACAGTTACAAGCGCGCCTGCGGGAAGCGCGACGCCCTCATCCGTCTGCGTACCCGTTTGAGAGTAATCCGGCTGCATGATGTACCAGCCTGCTGAAGCAACGGCGATCAAAGCAAAGAATATCGCTGCCCATTTCATCCCATCAAACTCCTTCATGATGTTGCTATGGCCCCCTGCCCTACCAAAGACAGAGCTGGGTATCTCTGCTTGGATCGCTCGAATTGGCCAGCCTCTTGTGGCGCAGTGTTGTCTGGCTGAGCATGCCCCAATGGCTGAATCGATTTGTTTAAAAAGGCCATGATTTCCTGATACCGGATCCGCGTGTCTTCCAGCGTCTGATAGTAGTTGAAGAGCTCTTTCAGCGGTGCCGAGAAGTCCTTGTGTGCTGCCAGGACGGCCACCAGCGCGCCGAGTGTAATGCGACCTTCGATGACAAAATATCCACCCAAAGAGTAGAACAGGAATGGCGTCAGCGCGGTCAGAAAATTGTTGAGGGCCTTGATGAAGAACTTCAGACGGAAAATCTTCCTGCGCACGCGCTCAAGCTCTCTAAAGCTTGTACTCACTGGCAGCAGCCCGGCCGGATTGACCTGTCGTTCGCGCAACTGATCGCTGAGCTGCCTGCCAAGTTGTCGGACTTCCCTGATCCTTGTGCGTGAAAGGGCGTTGACCCGGCGTTGTAGCTTGGGCAGCAGCACGAGTTGAATTGGCAGCACCGTCAGTGCGGCGGCACCCAACACAGGGTCCTGAACGAACATGAAAGACAGGATCGTCAGAAGCGTACCGCCTTGCAGGATTGGTAGCGCAAGGACATCTGCAGCAAAGCCACCTATGGGCTCAACTTCCTGTGCGAGAATAGGGATGATTTCGCTCTGGTTTCGAGCGTCTGGATCGCTGCGCCAGTGCCGATAGACCAGCAGGCGGAAGCGCCGCAGAAAACGCTCAGCGACATACCCTTTGAAGACATTAAGGCCATATTTGTTTAGCCCGTTCAGGATGATCGCCAGAAGGTAAAGACCGCAAAGCAGCATGAGGAAAACGACCTGATCGAGGTCTTGTCCCAAAATGGCAATCGGGAAACGGCCTGAATCCAGAGCGTTGTTTACGATCTGTTTTGGCAGTTCTAAAGTCAGATAGAGTATAGGCATTGCGATGAGGCTAACCAATATCATCAATGCCTGCTGACTTCTGGAGTAGCGCAAGACAGTCTTGAAAAGACTTTTTTCAAGCCCTCGTATGGGCTCTGTGTGTAACGCCGGCGTGCTGCGGTACTTCCAAAGCTTCAGAATGCCGCGAATAGCAAGATATGAGCCAACGGTGATCAGCAGCGCGGGGGCCAAGACCAGTATGAGATGAATGAACGGATGCACCCAGTCTGGCGTGGCATCGTTGTAGTCGTACCCAAAGGCGGCAGCTACGTCGTGTACAAGCAGGTGATACCTGTCCAAGAGTGACATTGAAAAGTCTAGCCCTTGGATTTCGGCGCAAGGTGGTCGTGCACGATGATGACGCCCCACATGCCCGCTTCCCGGTGGCCGGGGATCAAGCATACGAACTCCAGGTTGGCCATATCGGAGAACTCCCAGATCAACTCGGCATTTTGTCCACTAGGGATCGAAACTGAATTGGCGTTGTCATGTTGCATATCGGGATGTTCGCGCATCCACTGCTGGTGTTCTGCAACCTCGTCAAAGGAGCCAAGAAAGAACTCGTGATCCAGTCTGCCGGCATTGCCGATCGAAAACCGGATGACCGACCCCCTTTCAATCTGGATCGCGTCCGGCTCGAAAAGCATGTAGCCGCTTTCTGTCTCCCTGATGGACAATTCAATCGTCCTGTCGATCGAGGAGCCATCACCGGGTTTCCCGATCGGATCATGGCCAAGCATTTCGAAGGCTCGGGCGTGAGGCTGCTGGCCCTTCCCACTGGAAGCGCCTACTGAAAAAGCCGGAAGGACGAGCGCAAGGGCGATGGTGCAGGTTCTCAGGAAATTCTTCATGCTCGGCTACCTCCGTAGCGCTTGATTTTATGGGATCTTCTTGCTTGCTCGGGCCAAGCGATCAAGGCGATGGGGCCGGAGTGTTTACCCCCGACCCCATTGTTTGTAGTTACTTCATCTGCGTGACGGTCAGTTTACCCTTGACCCGGTCAGCGACGAATTCGATGCCCTGACCTTCCGCCATCTTGGCCATCATTGCTTCGTCGGCGCGAAACACCATAGTCATCGCGGGCATATCGAGGTTGACCAGAGGGCCGTGGATGATTGTGACCTTGCCGGCCTTGGCGTCGATTTTCTTGATGGTCCCGCTCGTGTATTCCACGTCAGCTTGGGCCGTCTGGTCACCGACTGCGACCTCACGGTGCATGCCGGATTCGTAGTGGCCAGGGATCAGGCACGCCGCTTCGAACGTACCAGAATTCGCGAAAGTCCAGACAACCTCACCCGACGCGCCCGCATCGAGACGGATACGGTTCGGATCGTCGTGTTCCATATCCATCTTGGCCATTTCGATCTTGTGCTCGGCATTCCGCTCTACCGTGTCGAGGACGAATTCATGCTCCAGCTCACCCTTGTTGGTGATGTTGAAGCGGATGGTTTCGCCCTCCTTGATATCCATCGGCTCACTCTCGATCAGCATCTGGCCCTCATCGTTTTCGAGCAAAGTGACGTCGATTGTGCGGTCCACCTTGGCGGCGTCACCAGGGACACCGATGTCCATCTGCGGTGCCGCCGTTTCAGCTTTGCTGGTATGCCCGGGAGATGCATAAGCGCCCGTGGCAAGTGTGAGAGTGATGGCCGTGCTGAGAAGTATCTTTTGCATTTTATTGTCCTGTAGGTTGGTTAGGTTGGAGATGACGAAGGGCCGCTCAGCCCTTCGAGGTTGGTTTCGGTGTGAGAATGGTCTTGGGGCTGTTGTTGGAGGCAAATTCGGGTAATTCGCCGGTCCATTCGTAGGCCATCTCGCCCGGAGGATTCTCGTACCAGCCGGGATCGGAGTAATCGTCCGCGTCGATGCCGTCCCGCACCTTCACGACCGAAAACATGCCGCCCATCTCGATGGGTCCGTACGGGCCCCAACCCGTCATCATCGGGATGGTATTGTCGGGTAGCGGCATTTCCATTTTTGCCATGTCCCCCATGCCGGACATGCCCATCGGCATGTATTCCGGCTGGAATTGACGGATCTTCTGGGTCAGCGGCTTCTTGTTCACCCCGATGAACGTCGGCACGTCATGGCCCATGGCGTTCATCGTATGGTGCGATTTGTGGCAATGGATCGCCCAATCTCCCAGATGATCGGCGACGAATTCGTAGGCGCGCATCGCACCTACGGGAATGTCGATGCTGACCTCCGGCCACTGTGCTTCAGGCGGCACCCAGCCGCCATCCGTGCAGGTGACCTTGAAGTCATAGCCGTGCATATGGATCGGGTGGTTCGTCATCGTAAGGTTCCCAACCCGTACTCGCACCCGGTCGCCCTTGTTCACGACCAGCGGATCAATGTCGGGGAAGATCCGGCTGTTCCAGGTCCAAAGGTTGAAATCCGTCATCGTCATGATGCGGGGTACATAGGTACCCGGATCGATGTCGAAAGCATTCAGCATGATCAGGAAATCACGATCCACCGGCATGAATGTGGGATCCTTGGGGTGGACCACGAACATGCCCATCATCCCCATCGCCATCTGGGTCATTTCATCGCCGTGGGGGTGGTACATGAACGTTCCGGACTTCACCAAGTCGAATTCGTAGACGAAGGTTTTGCCCGGCGGGATGCTTGGATGGCTCAATCCGGAGACCCCATCCATGCCTGAAGGAAGAATGAGCCCGTGCCAGTGCACCGTTGTGCCTTCCGGCAGCTTATTGGTGACGTAGATGCGCACCCGGTCGCCTTCGACTGCTTCGATCGTCGGGCCGGTGGATTGGCCGTTGTAGCCCCACAAATGCGCGATCATGCCGTCGGCAAGCTCGCGTTCTACCGGTTCGGCCACGAGGTGAAATTCTTTCACCCCGTTGTTCATCCGGTGCGGCAGGGTCCACCCGTTCAATGTGACCACAGGTGTGTAGTCCGGCCCGGAATTGGGACGCGCCGTGATCGCCGTTGCTGCGCTATCCATTTGGGCAGCTTCGGGCAGGCCCATGTTCAGGGTTTGACCCCAGGCTTTCGAAGATACCAGCGTTGCACCTGCCGCGCCGGCTCCGAGTAATTGACGTCTATTTAGCATGTCAGTTCCTTTCAGTGTCCTGCGCCGCCACCGGCGGCAAGTGTCGCGCCTTCTCCACCAGCACCGCCACCGCCTTCGCCGCCGCCATAGATCGCAGCGGTCAGATCAGCCTGTGCCATGTAGAATTCGCGTTTTGCGTTTGCCGCTTCCAGTGATGCGCCCAGTTTCTCGCGCACGTCTGTCAGCAGCTCGAAAGTGTTGGTGATCATGCCGTTATAAGACAGCAGCCCCTCTTCTTCGACGGTCGTGCGTAGCGGCACCAGAACGTCGCGATAGTGGCGGGCGATCTTATACGCGGCGTGATAGGAGGCTTCAGCACCACGCGCTTCGGACCGCACGTTGACGGCTCTTTCTGCCAGCACGTTAGCTGCTTGCAGGTACGACAATTCCGCCTTGCGCATCCGTGCCTTCCCGGTGTCGTAAATCGGGATTGCGAACTCCACCTCCACCTGAGGGGTGGTCACGGTCTCCGTTTCTCCGTCCTCAATTTCCCGCTCCGCTTCGAACCCGGCAATGAATTCGAGATCGCTGATAATGCGAGTCTGATCAGTCAGACCAAACGCCTTGGCCTGTGCTTCCAGGCCAAGTTTGGCAACGCGCAGATCAACCCGATTTCGCAATGCTTTCGCTTCGATGTCAGTCACACGGCCGACGGAACGCGGCAGCGCAGGAAGGGCATCGGGCACATAATAGTCGACTTCGGTGCCCCACAGCCCCATGAGCCTGGTCAAAGCCTCCTTGGACCGGGTAGCACTCAATCGTGCCTGGGCAAGTTGTCCAGCGAGTTCGGCATTGAATGCCTGCTCGCGGGCCTGTCCAGCTTTGTTGAGTGCGCCGGTCTCACCCAGCCTCATAGCCAATTCCGATCCGGCGTCAGACGTCGCCTTCGCACGGCGGAGATAACTCACAGCCTCGAAGGCGGCTACGGCATCGACCCATGCCTTCCGCGTCTGATTGGCCAGTGCGAGTGTGTCGTTCACGGCGCTCAGTTGAGCCTGCCGGAAGTTTGCGTCTGCAATGGCCGTACGCTGCTTGCGAGTGGTGGCATCGAGCACGTTCGACCGGATCAGTCCCTCGATCGCCCTGTAGGCACCCAGTTCGGGCGCACCGATGCCCAGTATACCAATCGACACGATCGGGTTTTCCGGCGTCGATTGCTGCCAGGCCTCTGCGGCCGATAGGCCAACGTTCGCATAGGACGCCTGCAACCCTTTGTTGTTCAGAAGCGCGACCTGAACGGCGGTGTCCGCCGAAATGGTCTTGCGGTACACCATTGCGTGCACCTGCTTCTTCAAGGCCTCGTTTTCGGCCTGGGTTTCGGCGAAGGCTGTCCGTTTGCCGATGGCTGGTGTGACCTGGCTGGAAATGTTGGCAAAGCCAGCTTTTGGTTCCGTGTAGATGCCCGGTACAGCTGCAGCACAGGCACCCAAGATTAGCGGAAAGCCGAAAACCAGCGGAAACTTCGATACCCGCATCAGTTGCCCTCCGTCTGTTCTTGATTGACGGAACGCCAGTCGCGGGGACCTGTAGGGCCGCGATAGGTGTAGCCCGCCAAGGGGTCCTGATAGCTGATCGGCGATGAAACTGCCGTGTTGACGACGGCCTGTTGGGTCGCGACGGACGGCAACGGGGTGGGCTCATAGGCGCATGCGCCAAGCCCGAGGGCCGAAGCCCCCATAAGTATATGAATTTTCATGAAAGTAACCTGATTGGTGAACGTTGTCTCACGCAGAATCTGCGCAAGGCTCACACCCGATTTGGGCGCCGGTTCAGATCAAGAATCGAGGGGGCCGAAGAAACCCTGCTGTTTCTACCGAATACGTTTGACCGTCCAGAATGACATATTCACTTGTACCAACCGGCTCTGCTCTGATCCTAGTGTCTTCGATGAAGACGACAGAAATACAGATGCCGTTGCAACACTCTTGAGATTGTTGCTCTTTGCCATCCTTGTCGGACGCTGCGATGTCAATGTCGCTTGCGACCCTAAGCGTCTCATGCGCGTGATGCGCATCGCTTCCGGTGTCATGAGTCATGGCAGCACCAACGACACCAACAGACTTGGCTTGATGTCCGTCATGCATGCCGGATGCCGCGTGAGCGGCAGAAGGTGGTGACAATACCAATGCCAGCGCAAACGCAATGCACGTAAACACCCTTGACCAGCTTGATATGAAAACTCGAAAGCTCATGCCGCGAACATCGGAGACCTGTGCAGTACAGTCAATCCGTCCTGCGCAGGAAGGTTTGTCGCTTTTTTTGAAACAGGCGAGTTTTGGCCGCTGCTGTCAGAGAGTGCTGCATATCAGCGACATAGAGAGAGAGCCACTATCTCCGTCCAGCGGAGCGTTGCTGACGCATCTTGGCTACTGAACCTCTGCCAGCTTCTCAGACCTGTAGCCCGCATCGCTGATCGCTGCGGCCAATGCAGTTTCATCCAGAGTGCTGTCGACGTCGACGATACGTGCAGTCAGATCGCACGAAACCGTTGCATCTGGGTCGGCCGCCATAATGGCCTTTTGGATGGAAGCGGTACAATGGCCGCAACTCATGTTCGGTACGCTGAATTTGAACATCGCAATCTCCTTTGACGACATGCATGTAAGGCGTTCCGGCGCGGGAAGGTCAATGGCCAGAATTTTATTCTACATGCCTGTTGACCTTCCAGTAACTGGAGGCCCTATCTGCAGGAGTATCAGAACAAGGAGATTCTCATGTCGGATCCGCGCACCCTTCGGCTTTCCCTGCAAAACATGTCCTGCGCTTCCTGCGTCGGGCGCGTGGAACGTGGCCTCACGGCTCTGCCGGGGGTCAGCGATGTCCGTGTCAATCTCGCCAGAGAGACCGCCCAGGCGCAGATCGACGCACCGGAGCGCATCGCCGAAATCGCCACGACCCTTCAGGAGATCGGCTATCCGGCCCGGAGCCGGAGCGTACGTCTGAACATTTCATCTATGTCCTGTGCCTCGTGCGTCGGTCGGGTGGACAAGGCACTGGCAGTGCTGCCGGGCGTGCTGGACGTGAACGTCAACCTGGCCTCGGAAACCGCTACTGTCAGCTATCTGGAGGGCGCAGTCGCGGTTGCCGACCTTATCAAGGCGGCCAGCGACGCGGGTTACCCCGCCACGCGGGCCGAAGACAGTTCATCGGAAGACGCAGGAGCCCGCAAGAACGAAGAGGCACGGGTTCTGGCTCGCCGGACTGTCGTGGCGACGACCCTCGCCCTGCCCGTATTTTTGCTCGAGATGGGCGCACATCTGATCCCCGGGATGCACGGTCTCATCGGCGACACCATCGGCCATCGGGCCAGCTGGATGATCCAGTTCGTGTTGACCACGGCAGTCCTGCTCTGGCCAGGACGTGCTTTCTACACACGCGGTTTCCCGGCACTGTTGAAAGGCGCGCCGGACATGAACAGCCTTGTCGCGGTTGGCACATCGGCGGCCTACATCTATTCACTTGTGGCGCTTTTCGCACCGACGCTGCTGCCCGCGGGATCGCGCGCGGTCTATTTCGAGGCAGCGGCCGTCATCGTGGTGCTGATCCTTCTGGGCCGCTGGCTGGAGGCCCGCGCAAAGGGCCGGACCGGGGCTGCGATCCAGAAGCTGCTGGGCCTTCAGGCAAAGACGGCCCGTATGCTGGTTGACGGGGAGCCGCAGGATGTGGCCATCGACCGCATCGTCGCTGGCGACATTCTGATCGTGCGCCCTGGCGAGCGGATCGCAGTGGATGGTGAGCTGACCGAAGGCAGTGCCCGTGTGGATGAGAGTATGATCACCGGCGAACCGGTGCCGGTCGCCAAATCCGTGGGCGATCCCGTCACCGGCGGCACCGTCAACGGCAGCGGTGCCTTCCGGTTTAGCGCGACGCGTGTGGGTGCCGACACGACGCTGGCCCAGATCATCCGGATGGTCGAAGAGGCGCAGGGCGCCAAGCTGCCGATCCAAGGGCTGGTGGACCGGATCACCCTGTGGTTCGTGCCCGCGGTCATGGCATTGGCGCTGTTGACGGTGATTGTCTGGCTGTTGGTCGGTCCTTCGCCCGCGCTGTCATTTGCGCTGGTGGCTGGCGTATCCGTGCTGATCATCGCCTGCCCCTGCGCGATGGGTCTTGCCACGCCAACGTCGATCATGGTCGGCACGGGACGTGCCGCCGAGATGGGCGTGCTCTTCCGCAAGGGCGACGCGTTGCAACAGCTATCCAGCGTGGATGTGGTGGCGCTGGACAAGACCGGAACGGTGACCCAGGGCCGCCCGGAACTGACCGATCTCGTGCTTGTGCACAGCTTTGACCGCACCGAGGTGCTGACGCTTGTCGCCGCTGTCGAGGCGCAATCGGAACACCCGATCGCCGAGGCGATTGTGCGCGCGGCAAAGGTCGAGGGCGTCGCGCGGCATGACGCTAAGGATTTTGAATCCATCACCGGCCACGGCGTGCGGGCAAAAGTGGCGGGCCGCGAGGTGCTTGTCGGGGCCGACCGCCTGATGACCCGCGAGGGGCTGACAATCAGCGATCTGGCCGACGAGGAGCGTCGGCTGGCCGAACAGGGCCGCACCGCACTTTTCGCGGCGATCGACGGTCGTGTCGCCGCCGTCATCGCGGTGTCCGATCCGGTGAAGCCGTCCAGCGCCGCTGCAATCCGCGCCTTGCACGCACAGGGACTGAAGGTCGCCATGATCACCGGTGACAAGCGCGAAACGGCAGAGGCTATCGCCCGCGAAATCGGCATCGACCATGTGATCGCTGGCGTTCTGCCCGACGGTAAGGTGGCGGCGCTCGACGATCTGCGCGGCGCGGGCAAGCGCATCGCGTTCGTTGGCGACGGGATCAACGACGCACCCGCGCTTGCCCATTCGGACGTGGGTATCGCCATCGGCACCGGTACAGACGTGGCCATCGAATCCGCAGATGTGGTGCTGATGTCCGGCGATCTGCGCGGCGTCGTGAACGCCCTCGAGGTGTCGCGGAGCACCATGCGCAACATCCGTCAGAACCTTTTCTGGGCATTTGGATACAACGTCGCCCTGATCCCGGTTGCGGCGGGCGTGCTTTATCCGGTGTCAGGACTTCTGCTCTCACCCGTTCTGGCAGCAGGTGCGATGGCTCTCAGCTCTGTCTTCGTGCTGACGAATGCGCTGCGGCTGCGCCGCGTGCGCCCGGCGATGGACGAAACGGCGCGCCCCGTCTCCGAAGCCTCGGCATCCCCGATTCCAGCTGAATGAACTCAAGGAGGAAACGATTATGAACATCGGAGATGTGGCCGACCTTTCCGGCCTTCCCGCCAAAACGATCCGCTACTACGAAGACATCGGTCTTGTCGAACCGCTGCGCAGTTCAAATGGCTATCGCAGCTTTCGGCAAAGCGACGTGCACAAGCTGGCCTTTCTCGGCCGGGCACGGGCCCTTGGATTCACCATCGAGGATTGCCGGAGCCTGCTGAAGCTTTATGCCGATACTGACCGCGCCAGTGCCGAGGTAAAGCAGATTGCCGAAGAGCATCTTGATCGGATTGACAGCAAGATCGCCGAACTGACCGAAATGCGCGCGACGCTGTCGCATCTTGTGGATGCATGCGCGGGTGATCACCGCCCCGATTGCCCCATCTTGGCCGATCTGGCGATGGAACAAAAGGCGGGCAGTATCAGCAAGGCGTCCGGGTAGCTCTGACGTCTGCAAAAGCCGAACTTTCCCGAAAACTACGGAACATTCCAGCGCAGCAATGTTGTTCCTTCTATAGGACATCAATTTTTCGAGACTGGAGGTCGCCAATGACATACCTACGCTTTTTCGCGATGATCGCCACATCCACGGTGGTGATGTTCATCCTGATGTATCTCAACACCTATCTGCTGAGCCATATCTTCTGGTCCGAAACACGCGCCTATATGGCCGTGCTGATGGGGGCCATAATGGCGATCATCATGCTGGGCTTCATGCTGTCAATGTACTCCAGCAAGGCGATCAACGCTGCCATCTTTATTGGCGGCGCCGTGGTGTTTGCCGGATCCCTCTGGCTGGTCCGGAGCCAGGTGACCGTGGGCGATACCAGCTACATGAAGGCAATGATCCCGCACCATTCGATCGCGATCATGACATCGAGCCGCGCCAACATTTCTGACCCTCGGGTGCGCAAACTGGCTGACGAGATCATCTTTGCCCAAGACAAAGAAATCGCCGAAATGCGGTATCTGGTGAATGACATCGACACGAATGGTGACGCGGCTGATGAGGGTCTGGATGGTTCAGCCCGCATCGTCGATCTGAACGAGGCACTCTCATCCGCCGAAATCGCCATCCTTGATCTGGAATTCCTGACTGGCGATGAGATCGCGCAGCTTTTCCCGGATGGGGCCATCTGCACCTTCAAGTATACGACGACCAGCAAACCTGTGCTTGCCACAGGACAGATCGACGGTGCCCCGGCGGCGCTGGCAAAGATCAGCGGCGACCTGGTGCGTCTTGGTTCAACCGACGCAACCGGCACCCTGAGCACCGAAGGAATGTCCGTAAGCCTCAGTGCGCCGGACGGGGCTGCGGCGCTGGAAAACAGTGGTGAAGTGCAGGACGCCAACCTCGTGCTCGAACTCGATGCCGGCCTGCGGGCAGGCTATCGCGGCTATTATGGCTGCGACGCCTGAACCCTGAAACGGAGGATATGACATGCCAAGAGACACAACCCAGACAGCCAAGCTTTACCGGATGGTGATGCCCGACCACCTCTGTCCCTATGGGCTCAAATCCAAGGACCTGCTGGAGCGCAAGGGTTTCGAAGTCGAGGATCACCCTTTGACCACGCGTGAGGAAACCGACGCGTTCATGGAAGAGCACGGCGTCGAAACCACCCCGCAAACCTGGATCGGGGACGAGCGGATAGGCGGATATGACGACCTTCGGGTCCATTTCGGCATCGATGCGCCGGAAGACGAACGCTCGGACACGTCCTACCAGCCGGTGATCACGATCTTTGCCGTCGCGTTCCTGATGGCGCTCGGTTTGTCGTGGTACAGCTTCGAGAACATTTTCACCCTGCGCGGGCTGGAATGGTTCATTTCGATCTCGATGTGCTTTCTGGCGGTACAAAAACTTCAGGATGTCGAGAGCTTCTCGACCATGTTCCTGAACTACGACCTGCTGGCGCGTCGGTGGGTGCGTTATGGCAAGATCTATCCGTTTGGAGAGGCTTTCGCAGGTATCCTCATGGTCGCCGGGGCGCTGACCTGGCTTTCGGCACCGGTGGCCTTGTTCATCGGCACTGTTGGCGCAGTATCGGTTTTCAAGGCGGTCTATATCGACAAGCGTGAATTGAAGTGCGCCTGCGTCGGCGGCGACAGCAACGTACCGCTCGGCTTTGTCTCGCTCACAGAGAACCTGATGATGATGGTCATGGGGATCTGGATGCCGATCAGGGTCTATCTGATCGGCTGAAAGGCGGGTGCCGTTTTCATATCCCTCGGACTCGTTCTCCCGATAGATGCGCAAGTCGGACAGCACTGCGAAAAAGGGTCAAGCTGAATGGACCAGATAATCGAAGCATTCACGACCGGGGCGGGCATGCTCTGGAAGGCGCTCTGGGCGCTCATCTTCGGGTATATCATCTCCGCAGGCATCCAGATTTTCGTGACACGGGATCAGATGGCGCGTGTTCTTGGCGACCGTGGTGCCAGGAAGGCAGGCATTGCCGGCTTCTTTGGGTTTGTGTCATCGTCCTGTTCCTTCGCGGCTCTTGCCGCGTCGCGTTCGATCCTCGTGAAGGGTGCGCATCCGGTCAATTCGATCGCCTTCCTGATTTCATCGACAAATCTGGTGATCGAGCTTGGAATCGTCCTTCTGGTCCTGCTGGGCTGGAAATTCATGGTGGCAAATTTCATGCTTGGCATCCTGATGACGATCTACGCCTATGCCCTCACCCTGATATGGCTTCCAAGGTCGTTTGTCGAAAGCGCAAAAGAGCATGCGGAGAAGGCCCAGTCCGACGAAGGTATGGACAGGGACCAGACCATGAAGGGTTCGTTCCGCGACAAACTGCTGTCCCGCGAAGGATGGGACCGGATCGCCCGCGCTTTCTTCATGGAATGGAAGATGGTCTGGAAGGAGATCCTCTTCGGCTTCACGGTCGCGGGTTTCATTTCCGTCTTTGTGCCGCAGAGCTTCTGGAACGCGATCTTTCTGGTCGGAGATGGCGGTGCGCAGGACGCGCCGGGCTTCCTGATCGTTCTTGAAAACGCGCTGGTGGCACCGGTCGTGGCCTTCTTCACCTTCATCGGGTCGATGGGCAATGTCCCCCTGGCTGCGATGCTCTGGTCGCGTGATGCGTCGTTCGGAGGCGTGATCGCCTTTCTCGGAGCCGATCTTGTTGCTGCCACGGTGATATGGGTGCACGCAAAATATTACGGCTGGCAGTATGCGCTCTATCTTTCAGGCTTGCTGTACCTGTGCATGGTCGCTGCGGGAATTACGGTGCATTACCTGTTCGCTCTCGTAGGGATGATCCCGACCGAGCGGCCTTCGCTTCAGGAAATGGTCCGGTTCAGCATCGATTACACGTTCTTCCTCAACCTGATCTTTCTTGTCATCGGGTCAGCACTGATCTGGCTTCACATCAGGAATGCCGAGGAAGACTAACCGATTGAGGCCAAGAATGGGAAGGTTCCCAGAAGCCAGTAGGCAAACCGGGACAATTGGCCGGTCATGATGGCAACGCCCATGATGATCATGGCGACGCCCGCGCCCTTGTAGAGCCAGCGACCGGCTTTGCCGATCTGTCTGACCCGTGCGGCGATGGCGTCGGTGAACAGCGCGGCCAGCAGGAACGGCACGCCCAGCCCTGCGGAATAGATCGACAACAGCCAGATGCCGTCCGACATACCGCCGGATGTCGAACTGAGCGTCAGGATTGCGCCGAGGATCGGCCCGATGCAGGGCGTCCATCCAAAGGCGAAGGCCAAGCCCAGGACGTAGGCTCCAAGCGGGCGACCCCCCGGAATGTCGAGTGTGAAGCGGGTGTCACGCGAGAACGCTTCCAGACGGAAGGCACCCAGCATGACCAGTCCGAACAGGATGATGATCGCCCCGCCCAGATAGTTGAGCTCAGTGCGCCAAGTCAGCAGCAACGACCCGAGCGCGCTGGCCCCGGCCCCCAACGCGACAAAGACCGTGGAGAACCCCAGAACGAAGCAGGTGCTTAGGCCAAGTGCCCCGGCGCGTGCCCGCAGGCCGACCGATCGCGTCGTGCGCAAATCCGGCTGGCCTGCGATGTAGGAAACATAGCCCGGAACCAGTGGCAGGACGCAGGGTGACAGGAAGGAAATGGCCCCCGCCAGAAAGGCCGCGAAGATGCCGATGCCGGAAATATCCATCATGCTTTATGCTCGGCGCTGAAGGGTCGCGCCGCCCACCAGAAGGCAATCAGCGGGATTACGATCCATTGCAGCACGGGCGACAGCCCTGCATCGAGGACCGGAATGATCGGCATCAGGTCCGAATAGGCCCAAGCCGCGCGGATCACGATGTTGAGCCATTCGCTGAACAGCGTATATCCCAACCCGAACACCACCGTCAGGACGGTTACCGAGCGTCGCGTCGGAGCCACGAAGGGCCAGCCACGGCCGGTCAGCATCAAGGCAAGCACCAGCGCGCTCATGGCAATCAGGATGTCGCCACCCGTGCAATGAACCGCGGCGAAGACGATCTCACCCCAGGTGCCCTCGTTCCAGATCGTGTAGAGCGGCATATGGGCGAACTCCCAGATCAGATTGGCCGGGATGATTACCGAAAAATACCGACGTAGCGCTGTCAGGGATATTCCATCCGCCGAAGATGGCATGACGCCAGTCGCGGTGACACTCATTGAAACACCCCTGTCACCCGGTCCCACCAACTGCGTTCCCGGCGTCGATGCTGGGCATTGTTGATCAACTCGCTGACATAGAGGATCAGGTTCACATTCTTGAAATCCATGCCATGGAACTTTGCGGCGAACCGCCCGCCGATATCCACGACATGGGTGACCGCACCGTGCATCATCATGTCGCTGTCGGCGGTCGTGGTGAACTCGAGCCCATAGTCCCGCGCCACAAGGCGCGTCGCGTCGTCGCTCTGATCGGGCCGTTTGGTCAGAATGACCCAGTTGCTCGGATCGAGCCCATGCCGGTCCGCGTAGTCGCGCAGAACGTCCGGCGTGTCATTCACGGGATCGGTTGTGATCGAGATGAATTGCACCAGATCCCTCATCGGCCCGTCGTTGATCGAAGCCTGGACCGCCGCGATCTTTTCCGCATGGAGCGGGCAGATATCCGGGCAGTTGGCGTAGATGAAATGCAGGATGACGACCCTTTCGCTGAAATCCGCCAAGCGCACAGGATTGCCCTCCGCATTCTGCAACTCGAAATCCGGGGCCTGTGCCGCGTCGATGGCCTGGAAGTATGGCTCCATCTCGAACATCCGGGCATCCAGATTTTCACCCGGATGATCGGCGGAGGCCGGAAAGGCGATCGTGGCCGCAAATGTCGCCAAGGCGGCGCGCCGGGTCAGATAGACAATCAACTGCATCACCTTTCGGATTGATCGGGCTTGCCACCACCCGCATCGTCGCATTTCCCGCCGGACCCGCCCTTCATGCACAGACCGAGCCCGCACATCGCGGCACAGGGTGCCAGCGAAACCAAGACAGGCGCGAGACCGATCGCGGTGAGCCATCCCCAGTTCAGCGCCATGCCGCCGCCCATAACGGTTGCCGCACCGACGAACAGCAGTCGTCTGCGCGTCAACCACCGGGGCCAGTTGCCTGCGCTTTCGATGTCGGCGGCACCCGCATCGTTGGAAGATGATATGTCGGTCATCCGGAAAATCCTTCTGAAGTTTGAGTACTGGTCATTCTGATAACTGGGCGGTCAAGGGCGGGCGGCGCTCTTTCAGGGGCGCTTATTCGATAAAGCCTCGCAAGAAGGAGACCATCTCGGGATCATCCCATTCGGCCGGGCCGACCAGTCTCCCAAGCTCCCGCCCCTGCGCGTCGATCAGGATCGTTGTCGGCAGACCGACGGTGCGCAGCGCGGTCATCGACAGCATGGTCTTGTCGACATACATCTTGAGATTGTTGACACCGATCTCGTCGTAGAACCGCCGCACGACGGGCGACCCGGCCCTGTCGATGGACAGGGCGACAACCTCGAAACGGTCGCCGCCAAGTTCCGCCTGAAGTGCATCCAGCGTCGGCATCTCTTCCCGGCAGGGGACGCACCAGGTTGCCCAAACGTTCACGAGGATCACCTTGCCACGAAAATCCTCCATGTCCCCACGGCTGCCGTCCTCGGTCTCGTAGCGCACATTGATCACCGGCTGCGGCGTGTCGTGCAGTGCGAAGCCTTGCGGCCCGGCAAACGCCGTGCCGACGGACAATGCCCAGACGAGCAGCGCCGTTTTGAGATATTTCATGGCGTTGGCTCCTTGCCGGCTTGGGTTTTCAGATCACGGACGATCGGCAAAAGGGTTTCCTCCAGAATCGCTCGCGTGATGGGGCCGACATGGCGGTAGGCAATGGTGCCGTCGGAAGTGATGACATAGGTTTCAGGCACGCCGTAAACACCCCACTCGATGCCCGCACGTCCGTTTATGTCGGCCCCGATGCGGGTGTAGGGATCACCCAGTTCGTCTAGCCAGGCGCGCGCCTGTTCGGGCGGATCCTTGTAGTTGATCCCGTAGAGCGGCACTTCGCCCGTGGCGCTCAATTCCATGAATAGCGGATGTTCGGCGCGGCAGGGCACACACCACGAGGCAAAGACGTTCACCAGCGAAACATGGCCGATCAGGTCCTGCGTCGAAAGACCTTCCTCGCGGCCGAGCACCGGAGCGAGTGCAAACTCCGGTACAGGCTTGTCGATAAGCGCGGACGGCAGATCATCGCCCTCGCTGAAAAGCCCCCAGCCAAACAGGACCATAAGGGCCAAAGCCACGACGGGCGCCAGCACAAAGCCGAGATTTCTCCGGCGGGGCGTGGGAACAGTCATATTGTCACGATAGCTGGTCATGGCTGTGCTTGCTGGTCCTCGCGGGTCCGCTCACTCTGAAAGGCACGTTCTTTGTCGGGCCAGGTGCTCTTGATGTAGTCGACGATCGACGTGATTTCGTCATCTGTCAGTACGCCCTCATATCCGGGCATGTCGCTTTCATAACCGGCCCCGACAATCGCCGCCGGTCCGCGTTTCACGATGTCGAACAATACGCGGTCCGTATGATGCCAGGTATGACCCGACGCATCATGCGGCGGGGCAGGCAATCTGCCGTTCGGCAATCGGGTGCGCCAATCAGGCTGCCCCTCCAGGTTTGCGCCATGGCAACTGGCACAATTCTCCTGATAGAGACGCTCGCCCATGCGCAAGTCGCTCTCCGCCGAAACGGGAGAGACCGTTGTGGCGAGCAAGACCGCGGCGAGCCTAATGGTGTTTTTCATGTCGCTTGTGCCTTCTTCTGGCTATCCAAATACAACGAGAGTGCGACTATCGATGCCACGACAAGCAGGACGCACGCCCCCAGACCAATCCCCATCGACAACAGGCCGTCGCCGTTGCTGTCGCCCTCATTCCGCATCTTGGCGCATTTCTATTTTCCGCTGTCCGAGCGGATGTATTTGACCAAGGCGATTGCCGCGAGCACCAGCACCGCCACGATGAGTAACCAAACCAGTCCCATCGCGATCATCATGCCGTCACCCATCATTCCACCATCCATCATCATGCACTTCATCCTTTGTTTTCCCTTGAAACCGGTCAGGCACGGGATCGCACCAGTCCGCGCAATTAATCATTCGACCGCATAGACGGTCGGGTTCACACCTTCTTCGACGGTGTAAATCTTGAACGGTTCCTGCTTCGCGCCCCCCATACCCGGCGATCCCAACGGCATGCCGGGAAGTGTCAGACCGGCAATGTCCGGGCGCTCATCAAGCAACTTGTTGACGACATCAATTGGCACATGACCGCTGACGACGTAGTCACCCAGAAAGGTCGTATGGCAGCCCTGGAAATCGTCCGGGATACCTGCATCACGGCTGATCTGAGCCAGATCATGGGTCGGCTTTACCTCGACCGTGAAGCCATTCTCGCGCAGGTAGTCCGCATAGCTCTCGCAGCATCCGCATTGCGGGTTCTTGTAGAGCGTGGCCTCTTGCGCTGCTGCAGGCGCGGCATTCAGGCTCATTGCAAGGACAGCGGCAGCACCTGCGGTGCCAAGACTGGCAAGTCCAATTAGTTTCTTCATCGGTTCTTTCCTTTCGTGGTGATCGTTACGTGAGATTGTTTCAGGTTTTGGTCGTGCCAGGATCGACACGTATGATGCCCATCATGCCGGCCGCCTGGTGTTCCAGGATGTGACAATGGAACATCCAGTCTCCCGGATTGTCCGCCACGAAGGCGATCTCGACCCGTTCCTCCGGTGCCATCAGGACGGTGTCCTGCCATTCGCGATGCCGTGTCGGTTGCCCGTTCCGTGTGATCACACGGAACGAATGTCCATGAAGATGCATCGGGTGATGCCACGCGGTGCGATTGTCCAT
Organism: Sulfitobacter sp. M39; assembly: GCF_021735935.1. Classification (NCBI taxonomy): domain Bacteria; kingdom Pseudomonadati; phylum Pseudomonadota; class Alphaproteobacteria; order Rhodobacterales; family Roseobacteraceae; genus Sulfitobacter; species Sulfitobacter sp. M39. The sequence goes on along the minus strand of NZ_WMDZ01000002.1, from coordinate 59,761 downwards.
CTGCAGCACATGCGACGTGCCCTGCGGCAGGACCAGCAATGGATCCATCATGTGCCCCGTTGCTGCTTTGCCGTTGATGAACCACATGTTGCCTTCGCGCATCTGCTCCATCATGGACCCCATGCCGCCGCCCATCATCATCTGCCCCATCATGCCGCCATTAAAGATGATCTGATGCCGCGTGGCAGCTTGCATATCGGGTTCGGCCAGCGGGTTGGGTGGCAGTTCCATCGACCAGTCCGGGACCGCGTCCCGTAACCGATCCGGCCCGTAGGCGAGATCGACCAGACGGTATTCCAGATCCCTGTAGAAGACATCGGTGATGGTCAGGCTCTCTCCGGGCTTGCCGGTCATATCAATCACCAGATCGACACGCATGGCCGGACCGACCACCACGATGTCATCGTCTGGTACATGAGGTGACACGGGTTGACCGTCCAGAGCGACCACGACCGGCGCAAGCCCCCCGAAATCCAGCCCGAATATCCGCGCGTTCGCTGCATTGACCAGCCGAAGGCGGATGCGTTCCCCGGATCGCACCGCGATACGGTCAGGGATCTGGCCGTTGATCGTCACGGAATTGCCGATACGACCGCCGTGCATCGCGTCGTGCCGGCTTCCGAAATCTGTCGCAATCTGTCCGTCGCCGGTCATCCGCCAGTCATCGAGCATCCAGGTCAAATCGCGATCCACGCGGATCGGGTTTGCTTCCTCGACGATCAGCGGCCCGTAAAGCCCGCGCCCGACCTGTTCCGAACTGCGCTGGTGCGGGTGATACCAGAATGTACCTGCGTCCAGCGCATCGAATTCGTAGAGAAACTCGCCACCGACCGGGATCGGGTCCTGTGTCAGGAACGGCACACCGTCCATCGCATTGGGTGTGCGAATGCCATGCCAGTGGACCGTCGTCCCCTCATTTAGCCCGTTCCGGGCCAGAACCCGAATTCGGTCTCCCTGCCGCACCCGGATCTCGGGGCCGGGGAGGGATCCGTTGTAGCTCCAGACGTCGGTAGGGCCGTAGGGTGCCGGTCGCAGGGCGGCTTGTCCGGCCGCAGCGCGTAGCAAGAATGGGTCCTCTGTCGGACCTGCCATCGCTACTCGTGCCGGTGACAGAGTGGATATGGCCGTGAAAGCGGCACCGGTGCGCAGCACGTGCCGTCGTGAAATCAGTCTGTTGAGGGTCATTACTTCTGCCTTGATCTGAAAGGGTCGCACTCAGCCAGCTTCGGCCAAGGCAACGGTCAGGCCCCGCAACAAGCGAGGCCGCTATCAGGTTCAGACAGGCAGCTTGGGAGGAAATGGATCAAGGGAGGGAACCGCGCCAATCGGGATCACAGGTCCCGCGACCGGGATGACAACACCGAAGGCCATCTCAAGCGTCATCGCTGACGTACGAGCTACGATACCGGCCGTAGTTCCCGCGCCACAAGGGACTGTACACCCACCCTCGCAGGTTATCCCGTCAGCAAATCCGATCGGATCGCATCCGCCGCAATGGTCGTCCCCGCTTTCAGCGCCCACCATCTGAGCCATTGCTGCCTCAGCCGCATTCGCTGCCGATACATCCGGCGCAACCACGGCACCGAAGCTCAATGCAAGAATCAAAATGAGGCGGAAAACGCAGATCATGCGATCCTTATGCAAGCTTCCAGTAGGGGGAGGTCAAGAAGTATCCCGTAACATAGGCGTGACATTGCCACGCGGGTACTCACTGATTGGCCAAAAGATGCCCGAGGTTGGTTTCGGGGGAAAATCTGAGGCGAGACTGCGGACTCATCCAAGGTCTGTTTCGGAGCCAGGCAACCACCCGCATCTTTTCATGCGGGTGGCTGCCCTTGTGTCAACTTGCGTCTTTGAATTCGGTGTATTCGCCGCGCACCTGGACAGTCACGGTTGCGGGCTGGCTGTCCCGATTCCGCCAGAACCATCCGTGTTCGCCGTCGAATGCCGCGATGATCTCGCCCTCGTCGCCCGTCGAACCGCGGCCCTTTTCATAGGTCACCGAATTGCCGCCGCCGTGGCCGTGCATGTCAAAATTCACCCGACCGCCATCGACCAGCATTCGGTATTCCACCGTCTGGCCCTCTTCCATGACCAGCTTCCACTCGGCACTGTCGCCGGGTGCAAGCGTAAAGGTGGTTTCGTCACGCCAGATTTCGGCCTCCTGTGCATATGCCGTGCCGACAAAAAGTCCAAAGATATCGTTCATAAGGCTCGACTGCTCTTCGGCTTCGATCTCCAACAGCCTGTCGGCTTCGGCCTCCTCCGCAAGCTGGGCTTTGATCTCACCCATCTCGCTCAGCCCGAGAACCCCGCCGATCCCGGTCGGGTCGATGTTGTATTCGGCAGGCAGCACGACGGTCACAAGGATCGCAACGGCGCTGGCCGCCGCAATGGCAGTGGAACGGATAAGCTGCGCGGAGCTGGGAAGCTCATCAAGGCTCGGTTTTTTTGCGTTAAACATTTTGGTCTCCTAAATTCTCAGGTGGCTACGAAGTAGCCGGTGATTTGCAGGCCCATGAGGATGAATCCCATGGACATCATGACGACGTTGGCGGTGTAGGCTTGGCGGAAGAAGCTTGGGGATTTCCGCCAGAAGCCCATGACGATGAGGATCACGGCAAGCGCCATGATCTGGCCAAGCTCGACGCCCACGTTGAACGCCAGAAGATTGGCCAGTAGGCCCTCTGACGCGATCTCGTAGTCTAGGATCTTCGTGGCCAGGCCCGTGCCGTGGAAGAAGCCGAAGATCAGCGTTGCGGCCTTGGTGTTCGGCTGGAACCCAAACCAGCGCTGATAAGCCCCGAGATTGTCGAGCGCCTTGTAGACGACCGAAAGGCCGATGATCGCGTCGATGATGTAGGCGTTGATTCCCCAGCCGAACCAGACACCGGCCAGCATCGTGGTCGAGTGCCCGAGGGCGAAGAGGCTGACATAGATGCCTACATCCTTCATCTTGTAGAGGAAGAAGACGACGCCGAGCAGGAACAGGATGTGATCGTATCCCGTGACCATGTGTTTGGCGCCGAGATACATGAAGGGGATGATGTTCACCCCCCAGATTTCCTGGATATAGCCTGCGTCACCTTCTGTGACGGCATGGGCAAGAGCGTTTTCCGCACCCAGGACGAGCGCCGAAAGGGCAATGAAGGACAGGATCACGATCCGGCGTATGCCGGGATCGGTCCAGCCCTGGTGGACTGTATTCATGGATTGAACTCCGCATATGTGTTGATGATCGAATGCAGCGCGCTGTTGGCACGCAGTCGATCAGACGCGCGGAGGTCTTTCGATTTGGTATGTCTGCAAGGTGTTCGACGTGGCCGAACTCAACGGCCATGCGGCTCTATAAATATCGAGCGGGTGCGGCGATCGGTCGGGGCCAGGCACGACCGCCTGACTGTGATCGTGATCGATGCTGTCATGGCTATGTCCATGCATGGCCCAGGCGAGGTCTTCTTCCAGTCCATGCGAATGACCGTGCTCAGCAACCATTTCTGCGTGCTCTTGAAGGACGCCGATGACTGAGGGTGCGTGCGAGGTTGCGGGCACCACAGACCAGAGGAGTACGGCCAAACATAAGAGTGTCGCAAACGCGGCGTTTACAACTGTCCTCAAGGTATCCATAGGATCTGCCCGTCTGCCCGTCTCTAGCGTGGTGCGTCGTGGCACCATCTTGTTCTATCCTCCCGGGGGGGATAGAACTACTTTATGACAAAACATCCAGTCCATGCAACCCATCCCGCCCTTGTCGCCCGGCTGAAACGCGCTGACGGCCATTTGCGCGCCGTGATCGAAATGATCGAGGCGGGCAAACCCTGTCTGGAGATTGCTCAGCAGATGCAAGCGGTCGAAAAGGCCGTGACGAACGCCAAGCGTGCGCTGATCCATGATCACATGGACCATTGTATCGACGTTGAAAGTTCTGAAACTGATCGGGCCGAGTTGCGGGCGATCGCCCGATATCTCTGAGGCTGACCATGCTCGATATTCTCTCCGACCGCACTTATCGGCACCTGTTTCTGGCACAGGTCGTAGCCCTTCTGGGTACCGGACTCGCCACAGTCGCACTCGGCCTGCTCGCCTTTGATCTTTCGGGCGACGGGGCGGCGCTGGTCCTCGGCACAGTCTTCACCATCAAGATGGTTGCTTATGTGGGCATCGCGCCCATTGCAGGGGCTTTCGCAGACCGCGTGCCGCGCCGCGCGCTTCTGGTGACGCTCGATCTGGTGCGTGCCGGTGTCGCGCTCGCACTGCCCTTCGTGACCGAGGTCTGGCAGGTCTACGTCCTGATCTTCCTTCTTCAATCGGCTTCCGCCGCCTTCACGCCGACCTTTCAGGCGACGATCCCGGACGTTCTGCCCGAAGAGGCGCGCTATACCCGCGCGCTGTCGCTGTCGCGGCTGGCCTACGATCTGGAAAACATCGTCAGCCCGACGCTGGCGGCCCTTCTGCTCGCGGTGATGTCCTACAATTCGCTTTTCCTCGGCACGGTCCTCGGTTTCGCCGCATCGGCCCTTCTGGTTGTTTCGGTCGTGCTGCCCAGTCCCCGCCCATCCGAGCCGCGCGGTGTCTATGACCGCACTACGCGCGGCATCCGCATCTATCTGGCCACGCCCCGCTTGCGCGGGCTCTTGGCATTGAACCTCGCGGCGGCGGCGGCAGGTGCGATGGTGCTGGTCAATACCGTCGTTCTTGTGCGCGGCTCGCTCGGTCTTTCGGAAAGTGCTCTGGCCTGGACGATGTTCGCCTTCGGCGCAGGGTCGATGATCGCCGCGCTGGTCCTGCCGCGTGTTCTCGATGTGTTGCCGGACCGGCCCGTGATGTTCGGCGGAGCCACGCTGATGGTGGCTACTCTGGTCGGTCTGGCGTTGACGGTCCTTGGAGCGGGCCTTGGCTGGTCCATCCTTCTGACAGCCTGGTTGCTGGTGGGGCTCGGATATTCCGCTGTCCTCACCCCTTCTGGCCGACTGCTGCGCCGTTCCGCACACGCCGGGGACCGCCCGGCACTCTTCGCGGCGCAATTCGCGCTGTCCCACGCCTGCTGGCTTGTGACCTATCCGCTGTCGGGATGGCTGCTGACGGTCTATGGTGTCGTTCCCGCACTGATCGGACTGGCCCTCATCGCCGCCTTCGGAATGCTCGCAGCGCTGAAACTCTGGCCGTCCGGCGATCCCGTTGAGCTTGAGCACACCCACGATAATTTGCCACTCGACCATCCCCACCTAAGGGGACATCGCAGGCACAGCCATGCCTTGATCATTGACGAGAGCCATCCTCGCTGGGCCACGCATTTATAAGCCGCAGCAAGAGACGAAGACTGGACACGGGCGGTTCGTTTTTATCCATGCGGACATTCGTGCTTCGAGCAAAATTCATCCAAGTGGGCTCGATGCGCGAATTCTCTGCAAGTTTGGCGGACAGAAGCGTTGACTCTAACATAAACTGTCGGCCCCCCGACAAAGAGCACGGCTTAAGTTGCGACCCTCCACATCCGATACCGCCCCTGCCCCGTCATCTCGTGGATCAGACCACGCGCTTCCATCCAAGCAAGGTTGCGCTGGACGGCAGCCCGGCTGGCGCCGATCAGGGCCTCGGCCATCGGAGCGGACACGAGCGGCCATTCGGTAAGTACCGCGCACAAGGCCGGGGGCGTGCGGCCGGAAAGCGGGCTCATCTCGGCTTCCGCCCTCGCCGACCATGCCTCGATATCATCGAGGTGACGCATTGCGGTCAGGCATGCGGTCTCCATCCCGTCAAGCCAACGAGACAGACGGTCAGCGGGTGGGCCACCGGAGCGCAATCCTCCTGCCCCGCCGATGGCCAAAGGCGCGAAGAGCGCCCCCTTGCCCTCACTGGCCACGATCCGTGCGGCTGTGACCGCCGCTTCCATCCGGTCGCCGTGCTGCCCGAGGCCCGCGAGACTCCAGAGATGGAAGCCCATGCAAGCGCGCGTGATTGGGTGAAGATCGGCGGCTTGCGCCATGAGATCGAGCCAACCGCCCGCGCGATCCGCGAACGGTTCGGCTTCAACGCCGAGGTTCTCGGGGTCGCGGCGGTCGAGGAAGGCGGACAGGTCCACTTCCGGTCCAGGGCCGCCTGTAAGACGCCGCACTGCCCATCCGACACGCGCGAGCGCCGCGGTGTCGTCCTGCACGCCGGACAAGCGCATGGATTTCCAGAGCGCCAGCCGATCCGGGCCAATTCGGTCGCCTACTACAAACCAGCTGAGGTCTGCCGCCTCCATCAGCGCGAGCCTGTGCCGCCAACCTTTCGGGCCACGGCGCAGCCGGTCGTCCAGCGCGCCGATCCGGCCAGCCACACGGGCGAGACGCGCGGCATTGCCCGCCTCTGCCTTCCGCCAATCGTCGAGGACTGCGGTTTCACGAAGCTCTGCCCTAGGTCCGGGCGGCAGATAATCTGGCTCCTCGTCCATCGGACCGGGCAGGAACCACAGGTCGTCCTCAGACGTCTCTTCAAGCCCCTCCGCATTCACAAGAGGATCGTAAAAAATATCATACTGCATAGATACTTGAGTCTTCATGTATGCAAAATACCGCACTTTTGCCTTTTACCAAAGTGTTTTGTCAGGGTGCGCCTGCACAACTTTTACAGCACGAGCGCGCGGTGTTCTGCGACATCTCTCTGATCGCGCTCAGCGTATAGAAAACCAAGTGGTTTTTGATGAACAGCGCCACAGAGCACGCCCTTGCATCTGTCTACAAACGGTCGTTTATTAGCGATACATAAAACTGCAAAAAGACTGTTTTGATGCCCCTGATAGGTTACGCTCAGGTCTCGACCGAGGATCAGACCCCCCTGCCCCAGACGCAGGCCCTGAAATCCGTGGGCTGCGCCGAGATCCATGAAGAACAGGCCTCGGGCGGCAATCGTGCGCGGCCGGTGCTGGCGCGGGTGTTGGAGCGCATCGGCAAGGGCGACACGCTGGTGGTCGTGCGGATCGACCGCCTTGCGCGATCCCTGTCGCATCTGCTGGAGGTGATCGAGCGGCTGGAGGCCAAGGGCGCGTTCTTTCGTTCCATTCACGACCCCATCGACACCGGATCCCCGCAGGGCAAGTTCACGTTGCAAGTGCTGGGGGCCGCGGCCGAGTTCGAACGCGCCCTGATCCGGGAACGTACCAAGGCCGGCCTCGCCAGCGCTCGCACAAAGGGCCGCGTGGGCGGGAACCCTGGGCTGCGCGCCAAAGACCCTGCCGCTCTTCGTAAGGTACGGCTGGCAAGACAGGACGGCTACATGGAGCGCCTGAACGAGACGGCACAAGACTGGGTGCCCCATGTGCGCCGGTTGCGCCCCGACTTGGCCTGGGAAGACGTGTTGCGCATCATCAACGGCCCCTTGCCCGAGGCGCGTCGCTGGACCCAAAGCCGTCTCTTGCGCGCTGTGAAGGCATATGTCCGCGACGGCTTCCTGCCTGCCGAGGTTCTGGCCCGCGCCGGGCGCCGCGAAACCGACGACCGCCTGCCCGCCATTATTGCTGGCATCAAGGGCGCAGATCCTGACATCACGCTTCGAGCGATCTGTGAACGGCTGGAATCTATGCGCGAACGCACGCCCCGTGGCCGAACGAGATGGCAGCCCTCATCGGTCAAGATGCTGTTGGAGCGAGCCGAGAGTCTGGGAATGATTTAAGAGACTCAGATTCGTTCTTTGGAAGCAAAACCGCCTATGTGAATCGAGTACATCTTGCGTTTAAGAGATGGCAGCGACACAAGCACTTGACGCGCTGGATCCGCAAAATAAGATAAGTCATTGTAAATAAATGATTTCACCGGATACCGGCCTACCATTTGAAAAAATCCTTGCCTGTCAAACGCTTTCCTGACATTTTTGCGGAAGAACGCTAACCATCAGTTTCCGGCGGTTTTGCGTTCCTTCTCAAGATAGACCCGGAAGACGGGCGGCGGGACGGGCATGAACGAGCAGCGGATTAGAATGGATCAAAAGATCCAAACGATGGCGACACGTCTAAGCAAATCGCTTGATGTGAATATGCGCAAGTCGTTTCTACCTGATGAACGAAAGGCTCTCAGACGCTTCTCATCCACGGAAGTTGCCCAGATCCTCGGGGTAAGCCAAGATTTTTTGCGGAAGATGTTTTTCGAGGACAAGCTCGATCTCGGTGATATCGAGACAGACGCCCGCGGCCGCAGGTTCTACACTGCAGAGCAAATCGATATAGCGCGCCACGAAATAGCCCGGTCAAGCACCAAGTTCCAGCATATCGTTCCTCGTCGTCGGGATGGGGAGCATATCCAGATCATTTCGATCGCCAACTTCAAAGGGGGGGCCGGGAAGACGACAACGGCGATCCATCTGGCCCAAAAACTTGCCCTTGATGGTTATCGAGTTCTGGCAATCGATCTCGACCCACAAGCCTCAATGACCACCATGTTCGGTTTCCGGCCGGAAATCGACTTCCCTGAGGCCGGAACGGTGTACGATGCCCTCCGGTACGAGGACCCTATCCCATTTAGAGACGTTGTGCGCAAAACGTATTTCCACAACCTCGATCTAGCCGCGGCCGGCTTGTTGCTCTCTGAGTTCGAGACCGAAACCGCACACGCGCTTCGAAACAATATCAGGCCGCCGTTCTATCAGCGGCTTGCTCTTTGCATTAATGAAGTCGAGACAGACTACGACATTGTCGTCATCGACTGCCCACCGCAACTCGGGTTTACCACACTATCGGCTTTGGTAGCGTCGACATCCCTAGTCGTCACTGTCATTCCGAGCATGCTTGACGTCGCCTCGATGGCCCAATTCCTGCAGCTCACATCCAGCCTCATGGCAACAATTGCTGATGTGGGCGCATCGCCCGACTGGGACTTCATGAGATTTCTAATCACTCGTTTCGAGCCCAATGACGGCCCCCAAACTCAGATGGCGGCATTCCTGCGGACCATGTTCACGGATGACGTTCTTACTCAGCCTTTCCTGAAATCCTCCGCAGTCTCTGACGCTGGACTCACGCAACAGACACTGTTCGAGATCGCCAGAACGGATTTTCATCGCCAGACGTACGATCGGGCTATCGAGTCCATCAACGGGGTTGTGGCGGAGGTCGAAGGGCTCATCAAAACGGCATGGGGGCGTAAGTAATGGCCCGCAAAGTCACATTCGACATTCCCGAGGATGAAGAAAAGCAGCAGAGCTCGTCGATTTCTCCGACTCGAACCCAGTCACGAGCCCCTGCCCTTTCGGGAATGGCCCGTTCTCTTCAGGATGCGGCACAATCTTCAATTCAAGAAATCAGTACCGACCTTATTGATGATTCCGAGTTCCAGGATCGTCTGGCCCTGGATGACGAAGATGACATCAGGGAACTGGCTGAAAGCATTGACAAGCAGGGACAGCTTATCCCGATACTTCTGAGCCCCGAAGGGGGGCGGTACAGGATCATCTATGGGCGCAGGCGATTAGCCGCCCTTCGACTTATCGGCAAGCCCGCAAAGGCTCTCATCAGAGGCTTGGATGAGGATCAAGCGATTCTTGCACAAGGCCAAGAGAACAGCTTCCGAAAAGACCTCAGCTGGATCGAGAAAGCCCTGTTTGCACGTTCTCTCATAGAGTCCGGCAAGGATGAGGGACTGGTCTGTGACGCCCTCAACATCGATCAGAAAGCCAGGAAAGCCGGTGACAAGCTCACGGGACTTGCTCGCATGAAACAAGTCACTTCCTGTATTCCGACTGAACTCATCCAAAAGATCGGGGCGGCACCCGGGGTTGGACGGGATCGTTGGTATGCTGCCGCAAAGGCTTATGAGAGCTTTGGCTTCTCTGGAGATGAAGGGTTTCCGGCCGGAAACCGAGAATTCCATGATGCTCTCATGGAATCCAGAGGTTCAGGCAAGACCTCCGACGAACGCTTTGCGATCTTCGAAGGGCTCCTAAAACAGCACAAGCCCCCTGCCCCATCGGCAATCAAGACAAAACTCGGGATGGTGAAGGTCACCAAAAGAAACGTGATCATCACCGTCAAGAACGGAGATGACGGGCTTCATAAGTGGATCTCTGAGAATCCAGAGGCCGCTCTTCTAGCGTTGGCGAACGCGAAGGCCGCTGGTCTAGGGCAGATCATTACCCCAGAGAAAATGGAACCCATAGGTAACCCAGTCTCCGGCAGGGATCAGGATCTTGATGGTCCTGACATAGACGATAACAAAAACTGAGCAGAAAGGAGGACAGGCCAGAAAAGGAAAGACCCCCCGAAAGCAGTGCTTCCGAAGGGCCTCGATTAGCTTAGACACCTGATTGATACCCCGAAGCCGAATCGTTTTCAACACCGTTCGCGGTGAACGGGGAAGCTTTTTCAGCCGCAATCATCATGAGACAGGTATTTTCTCACACACCCGCCTTGGCGGAACGATCTTCTGTACCCGGTACGAACCCGTACAGGGTAATCGAGCCAATCCGAGCGCTTCGCAAAGAACTCGGTCTGACACCAAATGACCTGGTAACACTGCAGGCCTTGATCAGCTTCATGCCGAAGAAGGCCGGACAAACAGCTCCAATGACTATCGTCTTTCCCTCAAACGCATCATTGTCTGAGAGAACGAACGGCCTGAACGAGAGAACGATTCGACGGTGTATCGGACACCTCGTGGATGCCGGGCTGATCCAGCGCAGGGATAGCGCAACCCGCAAACGGTTCCCTCTTCGCTACGGTGGATTGATCAGAGATGCCTTTGGCTTCGATCTGCAGCCAATGTATGATCGGGAAAGAGAGCTCACCGAACACGCAGAACAGCTTGTGGGCGATCAGGAAAAGCTACGGTCACTCAAGGCGGAGGCACTGGCTCTTCGTGTCGAGGCTTTGCGCCAAGCAAAGGATGTTGAGACTGTCTCATTTCTCCAGAACGTACGAAACATCCTACGCCGTGCAACTCTCAAAGCCGACGAAATCATAGAGCTTATCAAGAGGCTGGCAGAGTTGGTCGGAGCGACCATCAGAGAGTTTCCGGCCGGAAACCATGACGCTCAGGAAACAATGCCCGACCAAATGTCCGGCGACGACGGACCAAATGTCCGGCACGTAGAACCCACAAGATTGAATATAAAAAAAGATAGAGCAGATGCACACTGCACCTCTGGTTTTCAGGAACGCCGAGATCCAACAATTATGGCATGGACGGACCTGAAAAACATATCGGACTTCTTCCCGCATGAACCAAGAGATCATCAATCAGTTCTCGAAATATTGGCCGATGTCGGAAGATTGCTAAGAATAGAACAGGGCAGGATCATGAAACACCTTAGAGAACGAGGTCCAGGGCAGCTCCTTATTGCACTCGACGAATTAATTTTGAGAGCCAGCACAGGACAGGTGAAAAACAACAACGCCTACCTTGATGCTATGATGAGGCAAGGAAACTGATGCTCTTGCCACATAAACTCGACCGGCTGGTGATTCTGCATAGCCATCGAAGATCAAGAGACAATTGCGGCACACTTCAAACCATACGATCATCAAGAAGAAGAATGTTGGTTTGAAGGTGAACCCAGATCACCCGCGTCAGGTGCAAGTCTGGAATGTTGTAGCTTATCATGGAACAAGAAGCCATTCTAGGTTTGCTAGATGTTCACAGACGCCTCGGCCCAAGTGGCCAACCTTACCGTCGTGTTTGTCTGTGTTAATGCTTATAACGCTGAGGGTGATACAATCCTGCTCGATTGGCTGGTGACGGATGAACAAGCGACCCATACCAAACTACTCTCCGAGTATCAGGCCTTGGAAGAAGAGTACGCTAGACAAGATGAACACCCCGAGATCGATACTCAGCTTGGCGTGTTGGAAGCAGAGATCCAAAAGATCGAGATCCGGCCGTTAGCCTTCAATCCGACAGACATCGGGCGGGCAGGGGCCTTCGTCATGTTTGACCGCTACGGCGCGCTGGCAGTCTCTCGCGGCTACGACCGCCTGACCTCGGACGAGTCCGTTGAAGACGGCAACACCGCCTAAGAGTACGCCTACACTGGACCGTGCGGCGGTTCGGATGACACATGGGAGGGCTCAACCCATCTCTTGCAGAATATCCAGAATGTACTTATATTCTGCACGAATGGAGACCCAGATCATGCATGAGCTTCCCGAGTTCAAGGCGGCCGACCTGACGCGGCACACAAGTGACCTGTTTGACGCGGCCATTCGGTCGCCGATTGCGATCACCAAGCACCGCAAGCCGAAATTCGTGCTGATGAGCATGGACCAGTACCAGCAGCTCGCGCGGGGGGCCACGCAACAGGCTCATATGGTTGACGAGATGCCCGAGGATCTCAAGGCGCTGATGATTGAAGGGCTCGAGCGGGACTTGACGCGGGCGGATGACTAAGCCGAGTGCGGGAGAGGTTTTCCGCTACCCGTTCCTATGCAAACGCGAGCAGATGGCGGGCGAGACCGAGGGCCGCAAGACACGGCCTGTCTGTATCGCCGTCACTGTCGCCAAGTCCGATAGCGAGACCGTGGTGTTCATCCTGCCGATCACGACGCAACCGCCCTTGCCCTCGCGCAAGTGCATCGAGGTGCCACAGATCGAGTCGCAGCGTGTGGGGTTGGAGACCCATGTCCGCAAATGGGTCATGCTGGACGAGATCAACACCGATATTCTGGAGCGGTCCTATGTCTGGGAGGACCGCACGCCCATCGGCGCGTTCAGTTCCGTCTTCACATTCAAAATCCAGTCCAGCCTGATCGCGCTTGCCAGGTCGGGCGGGGCATCGATTGTTGATCGGCTGAAGTAGTCTCAATCACCGCAGGGGCTACCCAGCTTCATTTGTTCCCATCGATCCATTTTGACATCAGCCCCTTGTCGCGGAAACACTCATCCGGGACGGCGCGGCGTTTGATCCGGGCGAGACGCTCGGCGAAGGCGACCTGCTTCGATGTCGGGCGGCTGTCCTGCGCGCCCGGGTTCAACTTGGCTTGTGCGTCGATCCAGGCACTCAAGGAGCGCCGATCTTGCTGAACCTCCCACGGCAGAAGCGTCTGGTTGCGCAGGGCCAGCAACCGCGCATAGGCAATCTGCTTTGGCGTCGCGGGCAGGGCGTAAGTAGTGCTTTCCATCGGGGATTTCCCTTCTTAGCTCGGTTCTTAAAAAGAGAACATAACAGGAACGAATGCAAGCCACCTCCGGAAATCATGGGGTTTGAGAGGAAGAGGAGGGCCGGGGAGGGTCAGGCCTGAGGGTGTCGGAGAGAGGGTGCCCGAAAGAGGGTTGAACCGGCTTGATCCTGTTCCTCATCGGGGTCTGATGCCGGAAAGTGCAGGATCCTGCGTTCTCATGAGCTTCGCATTTAACAATCTCCGGCATCAGATCCCTAAAGAGTGAAAGTGTCCTTCGGGTTTTGTGACTGACGGATGAGGGCCTTTGGGGTCCCTCAGATGGTTCCGGGCCGGGTTCCGGTCTGTCTTTCCTGATTAAGGGCATTCCCATGCAAACAGGTGTCTTGCGCGTGTTGCGCGCGACCGTTGCCTCGTCGTGGCGACACAAGGAACTACGCCGAACCGGCCAGACGGGGCAGTCACAACGGCGCGAGCGCGAGACTGTCCTGCGTGACCTCGGCTATCTGAAGCAGGCGGCGTCATTGCCAAACGCGCATGTGATCTGCGGAGAGGGCGGGACATTCATCCATCTTGGTTGGACCACCGTGTCGACCTTCGCGCCGATCGAGCGCTTTCCCTTGGCCACTCTTGCGGTCGCACGAGGGACCCCGTTCATCGATGTCCGGCCCGTCACCGATATCATTGCCTTCGCGAACTTGCCGCGGGTGGCGCGGGACGGATCAGACGACTCTGAACCTTGGGGTCCCGGCAGGTCCGTGTCGCTGACCACCTACATCGACATGGTCGAAGCCCTCGGTGCCAGGATCATCAACGATCCGCGGCCCCATCAGTCAGCCTGATCACCACTTACTCTCACCAAAACTCGAAAGGAGGCCAGCCATCGCCCGATCCCGCACGCCCAAATTCGATGCCTCCGAGGCCATCACAAACGAAATCATCCGCATCATTGAGCGCGGCGTCCTTCCATGGCGCAAGCCCTGGACTGCAGGCGGCAGCTCTCGTCCCCTGCGCGTGGGCGGTGAGCCCTACCAGGGGGTGAACAACTTCCTGCTGACGATGCGGACCGTGATGGCGGGCCACAGCTCTCCCTTCTGGATGACGCTGCCGCAAGCCAATGCGTTGGACGCAAAGGTCCGCAAGGGCGAGAAGTCCTCTGTCGTCGTTTATTACGGTCAAAGCCGGAAAGACGCGGGCGGCGACGAGCATGACCGCAGCGACGGGGATGATCGCTCCGGGGAAGCCCACATCTTCCGCTTCCAGAAATCCTACCGCGTGTTCAATGCCTGCCAGATCGATGGCCTGCCCGACAGTTTCTACCCCAACCCGGAGCCCGCGCCCAAGCATCCGTCGTCCGAGCCCATCCCGCACATGCAGGCGTTTTTCGATGCCATCGACATCACAACCGTCTTCACGGGCACGGAGGCGTACTATTTGCCGCCCGTGGACAAGGTCTACATGCCGTCCATCACGCGGTTCCAGGACCCGCGCAATTTTTACGGGGTCTGGGCCCATGAGCTGGCCCATAATGCCGCGCTTTGGATTATGCCGCGCTTACATCTGAGATCACTTACTTCATTAAGCTTTCATCAATCTCAGTCTGCATAAGACTCGTCGCGAGAAACAGCGGTCATTCGTGATCAAAGCAGCGAAGGCCACGAAAGAGCCCATTGCCACTGATGCTGCACAAAGCATGGAAGTCGGCTATCATGAGAGAGCCAGAAACCTTCAACAACTGGTCTGGTTTTGAATGGGGTTTGTGGCAGCGTCAAACGGGGTGGTGTGAGAGCGTACCAAAAACGAGGCTTTTTGAACCGCCCCTAAGTTCCGCTATACGGTGTGATTTCAACGGGTCGCTGCAACTGGTTTAGTGGCCGCTTTGTTGGCTACGCCTTCGAAAACTAACCCGGCAAATGATAGGTCAATGCGGATGCGATGCAGACACTCATAGCCGATTTGATTTCTGCATCGGTTCTGTCGATCAAAACCGCCCTGTTTTTCGAATATTTGAGCACAGGTCCAAACTGATCACGGAATCCTTCAACCAGCGTTGTATTGCAGTTAAAAAACAGGGCGGGCATCCCAGAAGTTCTTTCTACGCCGAGACGAATTGTGCTGCCTGTCTTTCGCCGTGTCGCGATATAAGCTGGTTCGCCCCAACGCAGGGCTTCCTCAATGATACCGACACGAGGGTCATTCGATGACACGTCGAAAATCAGCTTGCGGACATCAAGCAATACGGAACGATGTACAGGCGCAATGTTCTGGAAGACGGACAGAACTGGTTCTGAGATAACGGGAATTATACTCATGGTTAAGTCTCCACTGGTAGGAAAATGTCACTGCGCAGGTCCTCTGGTTTGGTGTCAACCGGTGAGTTGAGGTAGACTTCGAACCCCGGACGATCCGATATTTCAAAGCCCGAGGTTGGCAACCAAACACCGTAAAGCCAGCGATAGGCGTCCCTCATGTCAGCGTAAGGTCCTTTGTACTCCAGTTTGGCGAAGCTTCCTGGTGGTCTCAAAAGTTCTTCGGTGTCTTCCGGTACTTCCAAATAGTCAGGCCACGGCGTACAGGCTGCTGACCTGAGATGCTCTTCTGTGCTGAGGTCAGGGTCATCGTAAAATTCAGCCTGCATCGGCGTGTTTTCCAACAGCATATTTGATTTTGCCAACGTGCCAAAAAGCTTTCCCATCGCTGCGTCAATTTGCAGGTAAGAACCAACGTGTGGCACGCTGATACATCGGACCGCAGTGTGATGCTCGATACTGACTCCAAAGCTATTTGCATTCCCACTCGAAATAGCTGCCTTGAAGGCAGCGTGGCTGCCGCTTTGACGATAGGCACCCGGTGCTTTGCCATATGCTTTACGGAAAGCACGAGAAAAGGCATCTTGCGAACTGTATTGTGCCAATCTCGCAATCTTGGATATCAGCATATCTGAATTGGCCAAGCGATCCGCGGCGCGCTGCAAGCGCAGGCGACGCAGCGTGATAGCAACTGTCTCGCCGCTCATCGCAGTGTAAATCCGGTGCCAATGATAGCTGGAGAGACAGGCCACATTTGATAAATCATCTATACCAATATCGGTTTCCAGATTGGCATGCAGGTATGCTGTGACCCGATCCAATCGCTCACGGTAGCTCTGTTGGGTTGTTCTCAAGATGTGCTCCACTTCACATAGTTCGGCAATCACGTACTTGGCCGGAGCCGCCCCGGTTCTTGTCGAGTTGCAAGAAACTCAACTTGTGACTGACGGAATAAAAACTTGCGTACACCAATCGCTAGCAACAAAAACACCAATAGCGAAATGAAGACCAGCATAGTGCTCGACTTGAAGGTGGTGGCAATCGAGCTGAGCAACGTAACTATTTCTGGGATTTCAGGAAACCGCAGCAAAAGGGTAATTATCAATCCGTTCTCGATGTAATCAGCCCCACTGCTAATCAGTGGTAAAACCCCAATCCACCCAAAAATATCCCTACGAAATGGTGTTTTGCTTAGAAGCCACAGCCATACCGCTGCACCTCCCAAGCCGTATAGAGCGGGATAGATCATATCCAACGCCAAATGGTGGCTAAGATAATAGCCCCGACCTTCATCACCAAGATTGGTCAAAAACGCCCTAGCATAGTCGACATCATAGCCTGAAGTCATGAGATCGAAGGGCTTCAGGCCACCAGAATATTGCACCACCTGAGGTATGGTAACAGTGAGCATAAAGACATTGACGAGGTTTGAGATGATGAAGAGTGCCAGGGTCTTTTTGCCGTCCGGGACTTTACCAAAAAGAGATGCCCTTCCGGCAACCTCGTCATCTCGACGCGGTTTGTTCGATAACATGATTTCCTCCAGATTGTGTCGTTCGTCTCAAAGATAGGTGAACGACAACCGACAAATCCTGCTAACTTACATGCGAGAAGTTTGATGCTTCTCGAAGAGGTTCAGCTTTATTCAGCGCTCTTTCCTGACTCGCACCGCACCCACAACCGTTCCAAAATCGACCGATATAGGCGAAGAACGCGACCTACCAGATGTTGTCTTTAGGCACCCTCAACACCGCACACGGCATCCGCGAGGCCCAGAAAACGTGGAAGCCAGCCAACGCGCCGATCTGGCCGCTCAGCCGGGTCAGGGTCTGTCAGATCGTCAAGCGGATCATGGTCGAGGCCGGGAATACCTGATTCCCCAAGCCGCAGCCCGAAGGGCTTGTGCCACGGGTTCGGAATCAACGCTACGGTGAACGGCATTCCGCTGCACATGCTCCAGAAATGGATGGGACACGCGCAACTCAGCACCACGGCGATCTATGCCGATGCCTTGGGCAAGGAAGAACAGAACATCGCGGTCAGGATGTGGGGGTAGGCCGCCGGTTTCGAACTGCGCGTAAAGAAGTCGAAGGTCCGATCCGAGAACCCGTCAGAACGGGACGCTGAAGGTTCTGGTACCGTAAAACCCTTGATTCTGCGCCAAAAAGGGTAGGAGGGGCAGAACGTGTGGCCAGAAAGGAGCCCGCAATCAAACAAACGTATCTATTTCCCCCACGGCGCACATCGAAGGTTGACACCCGAGCACCCGCATCCATAACCTAAGGTTGAACTAAAATAGGTTAATAAGTATGTTTGCTGTGGATGATAGAAGAACATCTTACCCGGCGCTCCATGGCGTTATCTTCCTTATCTCATTTTCGAATTACATATTTCATTTGCTTGGATATTATATAGATCCATTCGTATTGGCATCTGGAACGATACTCAGCGCCGAAATATCTGAGGTAGCCTCCACTGAAGAACAAGGCTTACTTCAAGTAAAGTCGACACTCAGCGCTCTGTTCTTTGTTTTTATACAAGCCATAGCCTCAGCAGCTATTATTGCATTTCTATTATATCGGCACATCAAATCATTTCTCTTTCCCCTTCGCTGCAGTGAGGTCGAGAGCATTCAAGTGCTTATGTATCTATTAATTCTATACATTATATCAGCATTTATGCTCACCCCCTACGGGCTAAGCATGTTCTCATCGAGCACATCAAAGCTAAGTGCAGGACCTTATTGGTTAACACTGCTTATACTGACATTTTTTTGGCCGCTTATCTTAAGTGGCTCAATTTTAAGTCTTTTGGAGCCGTCTAAGATAAGTGGATCGGTAGGAAAACATAGCGCGATTTCTCGCACTATTAATCAACGCAGAAATGGCCGCTAGTGCCAGAAAATCCTTCAGCGTCACTTCAACAAGTTGTTTCAGATTCCTTTGCTAGCCTGCTGAACTTCTCTGGCTCTGGCCTCAGCGGAACGGCTGCCGTAGATCAACAGGCGCTAAGAGCCGCCGCCTTGAACGATTTTACAGATGCAGTGGCAACGGCAATCAACGACTTTTACCCGGGACAGTTCAATCCACAATTACTTGCTCGTACCCTTGCTGGCACTAACGCTGCTGTTGGCACGCTGTTAGAGGTTCCAGAAATCGCGGCGGCAATTGCTAATGGGGAAGATGTTTCCAATCAAATCTCAGGCGCCATTGCTTCAGTTTCAGGCGCTGCTTTAGGAGCGGAGATTGCAGGCGCCTTGGCGGGTGGTATTGCCGCGACGCTGATTGGCCCAGGTGTAGTGGCCGGAGCAGTTGCAGTCGCTGCTGCCGTTCTTGGGGCTTACGTAGTAGGCTCTCTTGCAGAATCCATCGTTGAGAATCTCGGCGGGCTGTTCAACCCGCGGCCCATCGATCCTCTCGTAATTGATCTTGACGGCGATGGCGTCGAGTTGACCTCCCTCGAGACATCAAACGCGTATTTCGATCTTGACCACGACGGATTTGCGGAGAATACAGGCTGGGTGTCCGGTGATGATGGATTGCTTGCTATTGATCACAATGGAAATGGCTCAATTGACGGAATACATGAGCTATTCGGATCTGAAAGTCAAACTGGCTATGAGCAGCTTGCTTCCTACGACACCAATTCAGATAGCCAAGTCGACAGCCAAGACACTGGATTCGGTAATCTTCTAATCTGGCGTGATCTTAATGGTAACGGGTTAGCAGAGGTCGGTGAGCTTACATCACTCTCTGCAACAGGAATTTCTTCAATTGGACTTATCGTTTCAGATAGTAATCAAACTGTTGCGGGGAATGAGATCGTTGAAACTGGAATTGTTACATTTTCTGATGGATCGACTACTATTTCTGCAGAAGTTCTTTTCGACCTGTCACAAATTAACAGTCAGTTTGTGTTGCCCCAAAACTTCAGCTATAATGATGATGTTTTTGTATTGCCGTATTTACAAGGTTTCGGGGTAATACCTGATTCTTGGGTTGCCATGTCTATGGATACGGATCTTCTTACGGACTCGAATGCGATTATTGCTGCTGCCCGCGCAGGGATCTTTGTGCAGGCGGCTGTAGATTTCGAACGACTCCTGTTTGAGCAGGCAGGAGTGGAGAATGCGACTTGGGGAACAGCAGAAGGCGATACTGCAACAATAAGTGCGCCGCGTTTCAGTTTTCTTGAACACCTCATGGGCCAGAGTTTCAGGGGCGCAGGCTTTCCGATGGAAGAGCAGTTAACTACTATTTTGGACAGTAGCCAAGCCGCTGATCTGAACAATGCCTTTGAAGACGTTCTAGACTACTATTGGTCGCGCTTCCTGGTCCAAGCCGCGAATACACTGCAACTCCAAGAAGGCGCTGGCGCTGATCTGGGGTCCTTGGCCCCATTCCAGAACATTTCATTGAGCGCTTCCACCGATACCATCGTCGGGAATTTTAGGGCGTTGGCGGTTGATCTCCTGAATCAGGAAGGTCCGGCGAACTACCAAAATGCAATCGATGTGCTTTCCTCCCTTCGAGATCATGGCGACGAACTCGCTGCGATCATCCACATCGAGTTTCCACAAATCAGTTCCAGCGTTCTGACGGATGCGTTCGGCGCAACAATCATCGACGCTGGCACGGCGAGTGCCGATACCATCACGGCGAATGGCGACGGTTGGACCTGTCGCGCTTTCGTGCCGCCCCAGGTGCTCGTTTAGGCCACCTTGCGTTCGAAAGCGACAGGGCTTTTCCAACCCAATGCTGAGTGTCGGCGTCGCGGATTGTAGAAGCCGTTGATGTACTCAAAGATCGCTATCTCAGCTTGCCTGCGCGTTTCCCATGACTGCCGCCATATCAGCTCGGCTTTTATGGTTTTGAAGAAGGTCTCGACGGCGGCATTGAAGCTCCTATATTCGTCAAGCCTTGATCTGGGACGATTTTGCGACGCAAAGCTGGCTATAAATTTCGCGCACGATGTAGCGTTTTAGGCAACGAATAATCTCGCTTTTGCTCTTCCCGTCTTTTGTGCGTTTCTTGACATAAGCCAGTGTCGGTTCGTGGCTTCGCATCCTGACAATGGCAACACGATAGAGGGCAGCATTGGCCTGGCGATTGCCGCCCCGGTTCAGTCGGAACCGATGTGTTTTCCCACTCGATGCCGGAATGGGACAAACCCCGCAAAGCTTAGCGAAGGCAGCCTCTGATCGAATGCGTGTTGGATCATCGCCAACGAGGATCAGCATCTGTGCGACCGTCAAAGTGGCAATGCCGTGGGATGCCATTAACTCTGGTGCGCGTTCTGTGACAAGCCGTTCCAGTTCCTTATCGTGCGCAATAATCTCTTCGTGCAGCCACAGCCAACGACGCGCCAATGCACGCATGGCGGCTTTAGCAGAGGCCAATGGATTGTCGATATCACCAGGTCGAAAGGCGGCGATGTGCCGGATTAGTGCGATTTTCCCACGGATATGATTCAGTGCGTCGCGCAAATCGGCGGGTGCATTTATGATCAGTGTTTTCAGGGTGACCATTGCCTGCGAGCGCGATTTAACTGCGGTATCACGTGCAATCTTCAGATGGCGAATCATTTCTGATGACCCCGTCTGTGTCTTCGGTCGTGCCGTAGCTTGCCCAGAAAGAACGGAACGTGCGGCACCTTCCGCGTCCAAACTATCTGTCTTGCCCTGCGTGTATCGCAGTTGCCGATTTGGACGCGTGACCTCAATGACATTGTGGCCGTGGGCGAGCAACGATCGCGAAAGACCTGCGCCGTAAGAACCGGTGCCTTCAATCCCGAATGCCTGAACTTTCCCAAGAGACTGAGACCAACGCTCCAAATCTAAATACCCCTTCGGATTGGTTGGAATGGAGAGCGTCGCTAAGCGGGTGCCTTGCGTATCAATCGCCACAGCGACGTGGCTGGCCTTGTGCGTGTCGATGCCGATAATTACTGGATGTGTAGTCTTCATGATGCCCTCTTTGCTAAGAATGCCCAGGCACCGATCCGAGGGGACAGGACTGTGATGGGGCGTACCCGTCAGGCTCCTATAAGGTCACATCTCGCCCGTTGCCGGGGCGACTTGATGGTCGACACGTCAACGCAATGACACGCAGTCAATCGTAACATGGGTCAGGCCATCAAGCCGCAATACCATACTCACAATCATAGCAATTTCCCTTGCCAGACATCGACACCTTGAACCCGTGCTGGCGCAGGATCTTCTGGTAGTCGTGCGAACAATATTGCGACCCACGATCCGTGTGATGGATGCAGTCCTTGGGCGGCTGACGGAACGCGATGGCCATCTTCAAAGCCCTGATCGCAAGGTCGCGTTTCATCCGGTTCGAGACCGCCCAGCCAACTACACGCCGTGAATGCAAGTCCAATATCACAGCCAAGTACAGCCACCCCTCGCGCGTCCAAATATAACTGATATCGCCTGCCCACTTTTGGTTGGGCGCATCAGCGTTAAAGTCACGATCCAGCAGGTTTGGCGCGATATTGAACTTATGATTGCTGTCCGTTGTCGCCTTGTATTTACGAGTTCTTACGACCGATATGCCGTTCTGACGCATCAGCCTGCCTACGCGGCGGTGCCCTACATTCAGACCAATTTCCTTCAGCTCTTCGGTCATACGCGGCCTGCCATAACTGCCCAAACTGAGACGGGATTGTTCTTTGATATGGGCCAGCGTAACCAAATCAGACCGCTGCCTGCGGCTGGCTGGACGGCTACGATGCGCCCGCAAACCACGCGGGCTGACTGCCATAACCCGGCACATCAGATTGATGGAAAATGTTGTTCGGTGTTCTTCAATGAACTTAAACCTCACGGCTTTTGGCTCGCAAAGAACACCGTGGCCTTTTTTAACACTTCTCGCTCCTCCTTGAGAATGCGGTTCTCACGACGCAAACGGTCATTCTCTTCGGCAAGGCTAAGATCCTCTTTTGACACCACATCCGTGTCTCGATGTGCAGTGATCCATTTGTTCAGCGTCGACATGCCGACGCCCAGATCGTCAGCCACCTGTTTGCGCGTCAGTCCACTGGTTAGCGCGATACGCACCGCATCAGCGCGGAATTCATCTGTGCGTTTCAGTCCCATAGTTAGTCTCCTTTGTTGCAGTAGATGCTATCAAAGGAGCGGCATCAAACCGCGACAGGTCCATCGTGCAGCTGCGCGAGATCGTCGGCGCCATCGAGCTGATGAGCGAGGCGGCGGCAGAATGCTACGAGATCGAGACGGGCCACGCCTTCATCCCGGCAGCCGGGTCGCGCGCAAGCGTCCGGGCGCAAGAGACCGGGGCGGTCTTCGAGGCACGGCAGCTCCTCGATCAGCACGACCGCGAGACTGCCGAGAAGTCGAAAGTCGAGGGGGTGCCCCTGATCGTCTCAGGCGCCACCGACTGGACCGATGTGGATGTGATCTTCAACACGCTCGACAAGGTTCGCGAGCGGATCAAGCAGAACCGCAATCAGGAGATCTTCCTCTGCCACAAGGGTGGCAAGCACGGGGCGGAGATGATTGCGGCCCGGTGGGCCCGGGCACGCGGGATCGCGCAGGCGCGCTTCGATCCGCGCTGGTCCGCACACGGCCGGGCGGCACCGTTCAAATGCAACGACGAAATGCTGGGCGACAAGTTCGCGGCGACGGGGGTTGTACTCTTCGGCGGCAACGGGGTCGCGCTGAACCTCGGGCAGAAGGCGGAAGCGAAAGGCCTGACGGTCATGCGGGTTGCTGACCCGGCTAAGAAGACTGCACAGGATTAAAGAGAGGGGGTCGCGCTTGGCGCGGCCCTTTCGTCATGTCTCATGGCGCCTGCGGTCGGTCACGCATGATCGGCAGCTCGCAGCAGCCAGCACCGTCACCCCTCTACCCGGTCCGTCAGAGTGCGGCCCATCCGCATCGGTACGGGCTGGGGATGGTACGCACCTCACGCACATCGTCAGCAGCGCAAGACGCGAGGGGTCGAGACGTCGCATATGAGGCTGAACACCTGCACGTCCCTCGGGGCGTGTTTCGGAACATCGCATCCACGCGGGCGGGCTCCGTCAGCACCCCGGCCAGGCTCGGCGGGACGCGGACGCGGAGGATGGCGGCTGCGTGATGGCAAGGGTCATCCGGATCACTCCTTTTTGCTTATAGATGTGGATCGCACGGGGTCGGCCCAATCGTGCCCTCCGCTTCGCTTCGGCAAGCACAAATACGGCTTCCACGGTTGGCCGCGGACCCTCCGCATTTGCGCTTGCGACCGGGCCTCTTGCCCCCGTGCCGGGTGATCCCCATCGCAACAAGGAGTAACCCAAATGACCAACCACTACGTCGCCACCGTCCCCGTCAAGTTCACCGATACCGATGGCCAGGAGCGCACCCGTTTTCAGCGCGTGGGTGCGATGTTCCGCAACACCCGCAACGGGGATGGATCGGAGTTCTTCAGCCTCAAGCTCGACTTCCCGGTCGCGGTCTCGGAGCTGGTGATGTTCCCGCCGAGCGCAAAGGATCCCCAGGACTAAATCCTCTGACGAGGATGGGCCGCCCCAAGACGATCTTGGGGCGGCCCGATCCCTGTTCCAGGGATGCCGGTCCCTGCGCGTTCAACGGACGCACTCCGCCCGGAATGATCAGGCCGCGACAGACCGGCCAGTCAGCCTCAAGGGGGCCATCCACAAAAACCTATCGGCCAGGGCCTCCCGGTTTTTGCGGCAGAGATTTGGCAAGCCAAATCTGGCCCTCCTTGACCCTGCCTGTCCGCCCTGTCGGTGGGGTTTGCGCCCGCCCGCGGTTCCGTCCGAAAACATGCGTGTTCGGCCAGACCCCCGGGCGGGGCTGACGGACGGGGGTCCTGGCGTTCGGATGGTGTGCCGGTGGTGTCCGCTTCACGCCGCGTCCCTGCGGGCCGCGGCGTGAAGCGGACACCAAGGCTGCCTGAGCCTGAATGCAACGTAAGTATATAATTGACAGCGCGGTATATTATCGTAAGGTGGGGGCAGCCTTGGTGGAAGGTGGCAGGAAATAGGGGGTCTTTCTTCGCATGTCGCGCTCAAAACGTCTCACAGATGCAGACCGCATGGAGATCGTTCGCGAAGCCGCAGAAGGCGTTTCCACTTCAATGCTGGCGGAACGGTTTGGCGTGTCGGTGCGGGCGATCCAGTACACGCTCAAAGCCGATGCCGAGCGCCAGACGGATGCCGCGATCCCAGTCTCAGCGGTCAGTGTGAAGGTCACGGCTGCGGAGCTTGAGGCGCTCGACGCGGTGCTGGCGAAGGCGGGGGTCGAGAGCCGGGCCGAAGGGCTGCGGCGGCTCATTCAGGCGGCGGGTGGCGTGTTTGTTCCGGACGCGCAGATGGCGGCCGAGATGGCGCGTTACCGCGCCTCTCTGCACGAGGTCGGCAATGGGGTCGCGCAGATCGCCAAGCAGATGACGCAGGCCAACCGGCGGGAGCAGGGGGCTGGCCCGGAATTCACCGAATTGCGCCTCGCGCAGATGCGCGGGCTGGCGCGGTTCATTCTGGATTCCGCTGACGAGATCGATCTGCTCCTGCGCCGCCGTCGAGACGCGATGCAGCTGCAGGCCACGGCCGCGCTGAGGGAGTTTGCCCATGCGGCTGAATGATGCCGTCCATGCCGTCACGGGCGAGGTCTTCCGGGATGGCTGGAGCCGCGTCCGGGGCTCGATGCAGGGGCTGCACGCGGCCAAGCAGACCCAGCTCATGCGCGCGGCAGCCGGGCACCGTCCGGCGGTCTTCAAGGCGATCCGGGGCGGGGGTACGCATACCAAATTTCAGCTCGCAAACCAGCTCGATTACCTCACCACCAAGTCCACACATATCGTGGACAGTAGCGGGTTCCTGGATGGCAAAGCGAAGCTCGAGTCGGGTGACATCAAGGACCTGACCGAGCGCTTTGCCAAACGGTGGGATGCGGGCTTCAAGCCCAAGCTCGGACAGACCACCCACATGCTCATGTCCTTCCCCATCGGCACGCGCGGCGAGGATGTGCGCGACATCGCGACGGCTGTGGCCGAGCGGTTCTTCCAGACCGACGCGGGGCATTTCGACTACATCATCGCAGTGCATGAAGACCGCGATCACCCGCATGCGCATCTGGTGCTGAACCGTCGCTCGCAGGAAGGCGAGTTCTTCTTTCTGGGGCGCAACCATCGCTTCAACTATGACGACTTCCGGCTCGCCATGGTCGAGGAGGCCGAGAAGTACGGTGTGCGCCTGGAAGCCACACGGCGGGTGGATCGCGGCGTCGTGCATTACCCAGCCCGCACCAGCGAGGTTTACGCCGCGAAAGACGAGGGCCGCGCGCCCCGCGAGCGGGAACGCGTTGGGACCGACCTAGCCCGGACACTGGCGGAGATCGCCAACACCAGAACCGTTTACCATTCGCTTGCTGCGGAGGCCTCCCGGGAGGCCCGGGAAGACATCGCCGCGGCACTCTTCCGCGCGGGCGAGGTGTTGGCGCGCGGCGGGCAGGTGGACCGAATAGGAGATGTGTATATGGCCGAGGATCAAAGTTTCGAGGATCTGAGAAGCCTCTATGCGGAAAAGCTCGCGCGGGTGCAGGGCATGATCGCCGAGAAGTCTGACGCGGAACGTCCCGTGCTGGAAAAACGTCTCATCGAGATCCAGACGCAGGTCCAGCACATGCAGCCCTTGGGGCTGCGATCATCCACGCTGTCAGAGACTCCCTCGGAGGGCGGGATCTATTCCGAAGCCAATATCGACGCCAGCCAGCGCGAGCGTCTGGCAGAGCCCGACCTGAGATCGCGCATTGACGCGGCAATACGGGGCACCGGGATCAGCACATCGGAAGTGGTGGCCCGGATCGAGACGGGTGCCTCAAATGCAGCGCTCGAGCATCAATGGATCGCCGACGATCTTGCCAAGGTGGCCGAGGCGCGGGAACTGAACCTTGAACGCCGCGCCGATCTGGAACAGGCCCGCGACATTCTCAACGATGTGCATGTCGAACTTGGCACGCTCTTGGAGCGGGAGAACGTGCTGCGCCGGGATGGCGTCATGGAAGCGGAACCGGTCAGCGAGCAGTTCCATTATCATGAGGGCGCGGTCCGGGCGATGGAAGGGACAATCCGTCAGGAGATGCGCGCAGACGGCCTGACCGCGCAGCAGATCGAAGACCGGGACTGGGAGGTTGTCTCACGGGCGGAGCGCCGGATCGAGACGGAGCAGCGCGCGTATCTCGAGGCACACCCGGACTTGCTTGCACGCCCAAGCGATGTAATCGACCGGTCTGATCCCTACAGGGAGACCATCACCGATGCGGCCCGCGCCAGCGAGATCACCCGCGAGGTCGACCGGATCATGGAGGGACGCGACCTCCGCACGCCTGTTGCAGATGCTGTCACGGATGACTTGCGCGCGCGCTATCCCGACATGCCGTCCCACCTCTCCCGTGGGCTCGGCGCGACCTATGCGGCCGTCGTCGATATACGCGACACGGAGGTCATCAATCAGGTCCGCCGCGAAACCGAGATGCGCGACGGGCTCAGATCTGGCACGCGCGACGAAGTCCTCACAACCCGCGATGAAACTGCGCCGCAGTCTGAACGTGCCGACCGCCTCGCAGACGAGATTGCGCGTGTCCTGGACCATGAGCGGGCGGGGGAGTTGTCCGCCCCCTTCGAGACCGAGGCGGAGCGGGACGCCTTCCGTGGCGAGATCGCGCGGGTGCTGGATGACCCTCAACTTGAGAGGCTCACATCTGGCGATGCCGATGCGCTGGAAAAGGTTCTCGAGGACCGCCTCGACCGGCTCTATGTCGCCAAGGTCTACCTGCAATCGGATGCAGCGACGGCCAACACGGAGGCCTTGCGCCAGGTGGTCGATGATCTTGCCGACACCGAATACGAAAAACACCGCACGACAGACGTGGATGGCGAAACCGAGCGGGGTCAGGTCCATTGAGCGCCTCCATCGGAAAAGCGCGGATCGCAACCGGCGTCTTGCTGGTAACGCTGGTGACCGCCGCCATGGGCTATACGATCG
The DNA here is from genome assembly GCF_021735935.1 of Sulfitobacter sp. M39. Lineage (NCBI taxonomy): Bacteria > Pseudomonadati > Pseudomonadota > Alphaproteobacteria > Rhodobacterales > Roseobacteraceae > Sulfitobacter > Sulfitobacter sp. M39. The sequence continues at coordinate 32,359 of NZ_WMDZ01000002.1, read as the reverse complement.
CCTCGGCGGTGCTGACCTACCAGGATCTCGGCTTCGGGGCCGAGATCGACTTTGCCTACATCGCGCAGAACTATCTGGCGATCCTCGATCGCCGCCCTGAGGATGCGCAACTTATTCACCTGATCATCGGCAGCTTCGCCGCCGCCGGCCTGATGCTGAGCCTCGCCCTCTCGGGGTCCGCCCTGACACGGTTTGGCCAGACCCATTGGCAGACCGCGCGCGAGATGAAGGCCAATGGCTTCTTCGGGGCGCCGGGCACCGGGTTCATCCTCGGCAAGCTGGGGCCGCCGGGGTCCCGCGCCAATTACATTTGCTCGAAGGTTTTCCCGCATGCGCTGATCGTGGCGCCCACGGGCCGCGGCAAGACCACGGGCTTCGTCATTCCGAACCTGCTGACCTGGCAAGGCTCCGCCGTGACGCTCGATGTGAAGGGCGAGTGCTTTGAGGCCACGGCCCGGCATCGCGCAGCCCAAGGCGACAAGGTCTATCGCTTTGCCCCCACCGATTGGGAGGGCAAGCGCACGCATCGCTACAACCCGCTCCTGCGCATCTTTGAGCTGAAAGATCCCGCGCGCCAGCAGATGGAATTGCAGCTCCTGGCGACGCTCTTCCTACAGAGCGACAATGACCGGGTGCAGGGGCTGCTCAAGGGCGGGATCGATCTCTTTGTGGCAGCAGGCCTGCTGGCGTTCCAGCGCAAGCGCCCCACCTTGGGAGAAATCTACCGCATCGCGGCCTCGGGCGGGAACAAGCAGAAGGAGTACTTCGCGCGCGGCCACGAGGTGGATAACAGGGCCGCCAAGCTGATCTTCACCCGGCTCGCCTCGACCAACAATGATACGCTGACCTCCTACGTCTCGCTCCTGATGACCTCGGGGCTCGATCAATGGCAGAACCCGGCCATCGACGAAGCGACGTCCGTGTCGGACTTTGATTTCCGAACGATCCGCAAGAAACCCTTTTCGGTCTATCTCGTGGTCCAGCCGCTGATGGTCAAACCCCTCGCGCCGCTGATCCGGCTCTTCTTCTCCGACCTGCTCTCGGCCATGCAGGAGAAGGACCCCGGACCGGATGAGCCCTGGCCGGTGATGATCATGCTCGACGAGTTCAACCGTCTCGGCAAAATGCCGATCGTGGTCGAGAGTATCGAGACGCTGCGGACCTACCGTGGTCACCTCGCTGTGGTCACCCAAACCATCCCCGCCCTCGATGAAATTTACGGCGAGAACACCCGGCGCGCCCTGCAGGGCAATGCCGGTGTGAAGCTCTACCTGACGCCTTCGGATGAAAAAACCGTCGAAGAGCTGAGCAAGGCGGTTGGCAAGACCACGAAGACCGTCATCACGCGATCCCAGTCCATCGGCAAGAACCCCTTCGAGGGCCGTAGCCAGTCCACCCGGACCGAAGAAAGCTCTCTCCTGCCCGAGGATGAGGCGCGCCGCCTACCGCTCGACGAGATCGTCATGGTCATCGATGCCCAGATGCCGGTCCGTGCAAAGCGGATTCAGTATTTTGACGACCGGATGTTCAAGGCGATCCACGCGGCGCAGACGGGGGAGTTGCCGTTTCCGAAGCCGGGGGGAGGGGGGCCGCAGGGCACGCTGCCGCTAAGTGTTCAGGCGATGCCGATGACACCGCCTTCAAATGGACCAGGTGGAGGTGAAGCCGATGTGGAAACCGCACGCCAAGATGTTGGCAGTCAAACGTCAGAGCAAACTGACGTCGCCCCAAAAAAGACCGCGCCTGTCGTTCAAGCCGTCATCGCCGAGGAACAGCGCCAGATGGAGATGGACTTTGGCGGTCAGGTCGCGGGTGCCGAGGCAGCGAGCGTTGTTGATGAGGCGCAGATGCGCTCCGCTGTCGATGGCTTGGACGAAATGGAGGCGATGCTGCGAGAGGACGGTGGTCAAAAGCTGGTTGCTCGGTAGCGTGGTGAGGATGGTATGTCTGTCGGGAACGGCGGGAACCAGACATTCGCTGCGGGTGCAAATATCAAAAATTAGATCTTAAAAGCGGACATTCGTTTCGTATTGTAGTCCATCTAAGATCGATTGAGCCTGTTCTCAATTTCATCGGTGGGAAACCGAATGCCATTCCAAGGGCCGCCTCGAGCGAAGATCGTCACCCTTATGGACGAAAATGTTGGCTCCAGTCGGACAACCGACTAGCGCTGATCGCCACAGGCGACGCTCCCGAAACATTTTTACTTTAAAAGGCTTAGACTTGCACACGCGCACGTTGCTGCAGTCGTGCATAGAGCTCAACTTCGGCTTCATGCTCAAGTTCCACAACGATGGCGTAGCGCTGCCGTACTTCTTCGTCTGATGCCCATCCACCAACACATCGCACCACAAGAAAATACTCAGCACCATATTGAGCCGTATCTTGGCTAAACTTCACGCTTGAAGTCTGAATCGTATTTCGATCGCGGCGATTAGGGCCAGGTTGCAAGTTGCACTTGCACCGACCTTCGATCCCCGGAGGCTCAGTATCTGCTCCGGTATGCGATCGGAAATGCTCGAACACCTGATCGGCCGGGCAACCTCGGATCAAACGGTAGTTCATCCGCGTTCCAATATACTCTGCCCGTGTGCGTTTCACAGGAGGGTCAAATGCCAAGGACACATGAATTCTTCGTGGCCCATTGCCCTGAAAATCACCCGGGATGGGGACTTGGTAGACAGCAAATTGATCCATCCCAAGGCTGTCTTCGGCAAAAAGAACAACACGATGATCGTCCGAATAACTGGCTTTCCCAGCGTTCACGAGGCCGTTGCCGTAAATCTGTTCCCGCTCAACATCAGCGATGCCGCCCAACCGCTGTAATGTCGCCTCCGGAACTTTGGCTGACCCAGCCATAAGTGCTTTCACGAGATTGGCAGACGCATCGGGTAACGCTCTTAATATCTGTGCGGCCTTATGGGCAAGGTGTGGCCCAGCAAAAGACGTGCCGGTTTTACTGACGAGAAGCTGTCGCTGGAAATCCGCATGAGTTGTCAGGACACCAGCATTTGGCAGGACGGGGGCGCGTTGCAAGCGCCGTCCAACAGCATCAAAAACCAATGTACCGCCATAGTCGACAAAATCGGGTTTTTTGATGCAGCCCCCGCCTGGCCCCGTTCTGGAGAAAGGCGACGGCTCGTCAGCTGCAGTGATGCTTTGAATGTGAGCATCAAATTCATGTTGCGGACTAAGCCCATTGGAATTTGCGAGAGATCCAACGGTGACGGCGTTGACGGCACCTGCGGGTTCACAAACACGGTTTGCGGATTCTAAGAGGTAGCGTGGATAGTGGGTGACACCTTGTTCAAGCGCATTGCCCCCCCGAGGGTCTCGGTTTCCTGCAGACACGATGATCAAAACGTCAAGCTCACGAGCAAGTTCATCGAGAGTCGTAGCCCACGGACCAACCCGGCCACGCTCAAAGCGTGCCCTCACATCGCCCAAGGAAATGACAAAGAGACGGCAGCCATACGTGTTTCGCAGGCGTTCAATCGTGATGCGCATTTGCGTGGGCAGCGTCCGACGGTCGTAGAACTGGCCCTGATCCGTGACCACTTTTGCAGAGACGATCCGGGCGGCAGGTTGCAGTTCGGGCAAGTCCAATTGATGACGCAGATCACCGAAGCGGGCCATACCTGCGACCGGCGTTCCATGGCCATAGACATCGGCCGTTCCGAGCACGTCCGGAAACCCCTCTTGAGCAACTATTCCACCGGTAAGCAACGGGTTGTCGTTTACCCCACTGTCCAGAATGCCGACAATTGGCAAATCGTCGGGCTCATCAGCGACAGGCGGAAGATCTCCGAGAGCAAATTCTTCGGGTGGCTCTGCCACGATGTCGGGTTGGGGTGGAAAATCAACGAAAGCGACCTGTGGAATCGCAAGAATAGGGCGAATTGTTTGCCCCCGCGCTCGGACGCGGATGATCGTGATCGATGGGCCGGAATAGAGATCATAAAGCTCCCCGCCTTGTTCTTCGACCCAGGCAACAATCTCTTCGGCAAGGTTGCGTCTTGCTTGCGGTGCACCGAACTCCCACAGCTCGATGTCGACGACATATTCAGTATCATCTTGAAAATTTTCGGCCTCAACGAAACCATCTTCGCGTGCACGAACGCCGATGCGATCGCGCGGAGCAACTGTCGCAATTTCGTCGATCCGATTGATAAAACCGGCATAACGACGGTTGATCTGCCCGTTTGGGATTGGCCCTTCGTACTCATTGAGCCGGTAGCGGAAATCCTGCAAATCATCCGTCGAGGAAAATAGGACAAGGGTATTGTCATCGTCCGTGGACAAAACGGTCAGCCCGAGACCTTCCCAGTCTTCCTCCATCGTTGCGCCGTCCATCTCAACGCGCAAGATGAGTGCCGGATCAACAAAACGGGGCGGGCGTTGCTGCGCGCGCTGTTCTTCAACGGCACGATCAATTTCTTGTCGGACGCGCCCACCGTGACCACCACCTCTGCCAGGGGCGGCGGGGATCATTCCATGTTTGCGGCGATCAAAACTCTCGGGAAGACGCACCAAAGGCAGGTGCTGATGTTGAGGCACGGTTCATCTCACGCTTTATGGGTTAACTTGCGGATGCGCATACGACGACGATCGGCATATCGAATGGCTTCCCTAAAATGCTTTTTGGAAATTGTCTTGCGGCGGGCCAAAACCGCCAGTTTTTTAGCTTGATTGCAGATCTTCTCTAGCTCTGCGTAGGAATAATCGGTCGTGCTCTGAACCATGTCTTCGATGTCGAAATCAAGGGTCACGTTCTTCATCGCATTGATAAGGTACTTCCGCGTCATATTTTCGTCGGGATGATCAAACCAAACCACTTCATCGAACCGCCGCCAGATAGCAGGATCCAACTGTCCGTCCAGGTTTGTCGCTGCAATCAGGAAACCGCTCGGCTGAATTTGATCGATGAATATGAGCAGTGAATTCACAACGCGTCTCAGTTCGCTGTGATCATTACCTTCTTCTCGCGAACTTGCGAGGGCATCAAATTCATCAAAAAACAAGACGCTGGGTTGTCGACGGGCAAACTCAAAGGTCTTGCGGATGTTGGTGGCGGTTTCGCCAAGGAATGACGAGATTAAGCGGTCCAGTTTGACATGGAAGAACGGCAAGCCAAGCTGTCCTGCAAAGATCTCTGCACAAAGTGTCTTGCCGGTGCCAGGTGGACCGCAAAAAAGAAGCTTTGAACGCACGGGTAATCCGTTGCGCTTGATGATTTCACTCTTCCGGTACTCTTCAATCAGTCCTGCAAATAGACTGACGTTATCGACAGTGAGTTGGATATCTTGAGGATTGAAGCGAGGTTCAACTCGCTGGATGAATTCACCGGCATCGTCAGGGAAGGGAAGGAGCCGGTTCAGTTCCTTGGGCGCCGCTGCGCTAGACAATCCGTGGAGTGCTTTGCGCAGACCGTTGGCGAGAACCTTGTTATTTTTCTTCTCTTCCTCAGCGATTATCTGTTCCACAACGGTGCGAAACTCATCGTCCCGACCGTAGTTCAGCAACAGTTTTTTCATCAATTCGCCGCGAGCCATGAAGCACCCTCCTAACATCAAGCTTAGCGTGAAATTCGCTGGCTGGCCACACAGTATTGCCATGAAAACTGGACGCAGCACATCCTGTGACATCAGCCGCGCAAGTTGAAACGATATCGCAACCAGCCACAACATATTAGCCGCTGAAACATGGCTTTGGCAACGACAGCGCTAACCGAAATCAGTTCATTAAAATCACTCTTCGCCAATGTCAGCAATGGAGGCCGCGACCGCGGTATTCCGTGACGGCGGTGGACGTCAGCTTTGGGCCGTTCTCGTTGCCATTGCAGGTCTTGTAAACTTAACGCTGCCAGATATCTCGGCGCCCCTAAGGGCGCACTTATGCAAAGCCAACTCCTGCGGTGTTGAGATATGCCAAAACTGGTCCCCAAAGACTCCCGGTTGAAAAGACGGCGGACGCGGTGGCCCATGTTGCGGCATTGGTCAGCGCCAGCGAGTGGGACGCCCACATCAAGAGAGATGGGAGGTTGCATGGCCACTAACACCATGCCGTGAGGACGATCAAACACAGTGCCAAGTGCTCTGCCAAGGCGGGGGACCGACGGGCTGACGCCCGCTCACCCCAACCCTAACGATTTCCAAATTTTGTTGATCCGCCTGCCATCCCGGCAGGTCCGAGAAAACCGGCAAGCGCCGCCTGCGGCGTCGGTTCCGGTCGAGAATTCCGGTTCCTCCCACGCGCAGGCGCGCGGTTCCCTCCCAAATTCACGCCCTCCACCCGGTTGTCACGGCCCCGCCAGGCCGCAGGACGGGCTTTGCCCTTACCTGCTCCGCCCTTCGGAATGCATGGGCATTCCAAAGATCAGAACAGGAAGGCCCGCCCATTGGCGGAAAGGGGTGCAGACCCGGACCGCGTCACGCGAAGGAGGGTCACAAATGACCGCAGAGAAGTTTGACGTTTATTCCCATGTTACCAACCAGATCATCGCGCAGATCGAGGCGGGAACGCCGCCCTGGCGCAAGCCGTGGACCGGTAGCGGTGCATCGGTCAGCTTGCCGGAACGGTTCAACGGCGAAGCCTATCGGGGCATCAACATCCTGATGCTTTGGGCCACGGCGATGGCCAAGGATTATAGCTCAGCTCGCTGGATGACGTTCAATCAGGCCAAGCAGCTTGGGGGCCATGTCCGCAAGGGCGAGAAATCTGCCACGGTCGTGAAATACGGCACCGTCGAGCGCGAGGACGAGAACGGCGAGGAGCGCCAGATCCCCTATGCCAAGGCCTACCGCGTCTTCAATGCCGACCAGATCGAGGGCTTGCCCGCAGAATTCTATATCCTGCCTGGTCCGCCCCGTGATCTTGGCACCGAGGTCGACCCCGCGTTGGAGGCGTTCTTTGCCGCGACCGGCGCGCAGATCGACAGCACTGAGGAGCCGCGCGCCTATTACAACATCAAGACCGACCGCATCCACATGCCGCCGATCGCAACTTTTCACAGGGCCGCAGGATATTACGGCACCTTGGCGCATGAGCTGACCCACTGGACAGGCGCAACAAAGCGGCTGGACCGCTTGGGCCGGTTCAACGACCGCAAGGCTTACGCGTTCGAGGAGCTGGTCGCTGAAATAGGGAACTGCATGCTTTGCGCGCAGATCGGGTTGGAGCCTGAATTCGACCAGAGCGCGGCCTATGTTGAAGGATGGCTTGAGGCGATTAAGGAAGACAGCCGCGCGATATTCCGCGCTGCGTCGGAGGCGCAGAAAGCCGTGGACTACATCATGGACCGCACCGCGCGGGCCGACCGGATGGCCGCTGAGTAACAGCTCGCACCGCTGAAATGATCAAGGCCCCCGTCAGCAGGCCCGGCGCTTCGCGCGGACGGGCATGGAATGCCCGCAGGGCGATCTAGTTAAGCCCGAATCTGGATTTCAATCTGATCTGGTTGAACCCCCAGAGTCTTGGCCAACATAGACTTCGCCTTCTGTATGGTCAGAGGGCCGTCCAATCCTTCCGCGCTAAAGGTTTCCTCTTCGGTTTCTGAAATTGGGTCCGAAACCAGTTCGATTTCGTCCGCCTCACCAGCGGCAACCTGTCCGAGGCTAACGCGGCTATACGACCACTCAAAGCGGGAAGAACTGCCTCTTCGCCCTACGATAAACTCACCGCAGCCCGCTTCTTCGAGGGCTTTCGCCAATGATACGGCTGCACTTCGGGAAATCCCTAGTCTGGCAGATATTCTTTCGATGCTTGTTGCTGTCGCATCTCGCCGGAGCGATGCGACCCAATCAAACAGTTTCTTGGCGTTGTCATCTCGTTCGTAAAGCGCTTTCACGGCGTCCGCGATTGCTGGTTGGAAATTGTCATTCATATAAAGTCCTTTCAATATAAAGCATGTCTTATTGCCTGATAAGAACAATATATTGATTATTAAGGCCCTTGTCAAGCATATAAGGGCTTTTAAGTGGCTTTAAGTCATTTTAATGGAGTTATGAGGTATGATGCTTCTCTATTCGAACCTTGCGATCCAAAACTCCGGTACCAGTAGAATGTGATTCTACTGATAGGGTTTCCGCCTGGGAGGGACGCACGTGAGCCTGCGCAACGACATGCAGCAAGCCTTGGCTGACTGGGCGGCCACCGTCCCGGAAAACTGGCGGGAGGCGATCATTGCCCCCAATCTGGAAGCAGATAAGCTCGTTGGGGCACAGGGCGAAGAAGGCGCTTTTGCGCCCTACCCACCCCTGCATGATGCTGAAGGCGCGAGACGTCTGTTTCTCCCGTTCACGGGACTGCTGCCGACCGATGTTCGAGTCGTCCTTATTGGCCAGGACCCGTATACCGAACCTGATAGAGCGACCGGGCGTAGCTTTGAGGACGGTGTCGCGGGACGGATATCGGAAACTACTCGGCCTGCTCTCCGGCGTCTGGTGCAGTCGGCGGTGGCCCTTGGGCTCTTAGGTGGCCCGGAGCCTTGGCGGAATCTTCGTGCGATGTTAGGTGACCCGCCCCCCCAGACAGTCAGATTTTTCGACTGCCTCCAGGAGCAGGGAGTGCTGTTCGTTAACGCCAGCTGGACCTTCACGCACAAGAAGCACCAAAGTGCGCATAAGGAGATCTGGCGGCTTGTGACCGAACACCTCCTGCGACAGATCGCGGCGGCGCAAGGCGGGACTGTTTTCTTGCTGCTCGGTAGAGAAGCGCAAGATGTGTTCCGACGAAGCATTCCGGAACCTGATGACTTTCCGCGTACCGCCTCCATCGCTCACCCGCATCCTACTGCGTATAGGGGGGGTACGTACTTCAACGGTGCCAACCCTCTGATCAGCGTGAACCAAGCCCTCCAAGCCATGGGCGAGGCGGAGATCGAATGGTGGCCTTTCCCATGATGGATTCCGCTCAGTTCTGCCACAAACGGTGGATTCCGCCGGTGTCAGAAACGTGTGAGTTTTGACCGACTTACGCCAGACAGTGGACCTTCACCGGAAGGCCGGTCATTGTCGGAAGTGCGGGACGTAGCGGACGTTCGTTATGTCAACCGAAGCAGTTCTTTGTGCGACTGATCTACTGCGAACCAAGCTGAGAGTTCGACGGGCTCAGGGTCTGGATTTTCAGCAACAATGAAGTGGAAGGATGCGGCGGGTGATGAGGGAAGCCGGTCGATCTTAAGCGTCATTGATTGGGGTCCGAAATCGACGCTAAGGATGTCTGCGAAGCCCATGCCGGGATAGCGAATATCCAGTGCCTGACTGTCCTCTGTTCCGATGACGACGAGGCTTTCTCCGTCGCTCCATTCTTGCGCATCAAGATACTCACCTATGCATGCACTCGCTACGGCTTCTGTAGCGAGTTCCGCATGCAATCGGAGGCTTTGTAGCTCCTTGCCCTGCCGAACCTGAAGCAGCACCGCCGTGCATGTCGATGTGATCATCCCTGCAGGTAGCTTCGGAGCGAATGCTATACCTCGCAGCGATATGTCATCGTCCACAAGGGAAGCCCCAGTCACCTGTGCCTCAAATGACAAGAATCCAAGTTGTGTTGGCAGGATCAAACTCTGACGTATTTTGATCATTAACTCATCCTCATACCCATTGCACATTCCGAAGATGTAGCTTCGGGCAGACGGCGAATGACCGCAATGGGCTGATACTGTTGAAAAACTCCAAGCTGCGAAAATTACTTTCGAAAACTGGAATATCATTCTCGCAATCGACCGATCGGAAGATCGCGTTTTGAAATGGAGCCTTCGCGGAAGATATTCTGGCGATCCGGTGAGTTTGTGCAACGAGGTGAGTTTTTCAACAGTATCGGCTCGAAGAAGACCCTCGTCACGCGCCGCGAAATGGGCTGGTATGCGGGCATTGCCGACACTGCCATGATCTGAAAAGGTTGATGGCATGGAAATCCCGGACCTCCCTCCTGATCTACGGTTTGCTCGGCTTGGTAGCGATCCCAGTGAGATTGACTTTGCCTTCGAAGCCAAACGAGCGGCTATGAGGCCGCACATCGTAAAGCGATGGAATTGGGATGAAGCATTCCAACGAAATATGCATGCGCGCAATTACAGCGAGAAGCCGTTTTTCGAGATAAGGCGCGCGGAGCACAAACTTGGAACGTTATCGTTTCAGAGGCTACCGGATCATCTACGGATTGGAGAGTTTTACCTGTTCCCGGAGCATCAAGGCTGGGGAGTAGGGTCTGCCATTCTCGCGCACTGCCTCGCGATGGCTGATGATATGAGGTTTCCTGTTAGACTGGAGTATTTGCACTGGAACCCGGTTGGCTCGCTCTATCGACGGCATGGTTTCAAGGAAATCAGTCGCTCTGAGACCCACTGCTTTCTACAACGAGAAGCCGTCTTATATTAGGCCTGTTATCGGGCTCGAGCGGAGATGCGGCGGCGCAGCAGACCGGCCGTATGGCGTCATCGGCCATGTGCGCCGCTTTTCCGGCACAGAGCTAATCTCGGCTGGGTCGGTAATACCCCCTAAAAATAGTGGTGTTCAAAAGTAGAATTTTCTCGGCAAGATATCTGAGGAGATTTACGATGAAGAACGGACGATTTAGCGACGCGCAGATTATGGCAGTGTTGAAGCAGGCGGAGGGCGGTGTGCCAGTCTCAGAGCTTTGCCGCGAGCATGGAATGAGCAGCGCCAGCTTTTATAAGTGGCGCGCGAAGTTTGGCGGGATGGATGCGTCATTGATTTCCGAGATGAAGGATATGGCGGAAGAGAACCGCCGTCTGAAGCGCATGTATGCTGAGATGAGCATGCAGAACGATCTGCTGAAGGAAGCGCTTGGAAAAAAGCGTTAAGGCCGTCTCTGCGACGAGAGATGGCCATGAATGCGGTCGCACGGCACGACGTAAGCATCGCGTTGGCGTGCAGGACGTTCGGGATCAGCGAAACCTGCTACAGATACAGCCCAATCCTGAGCGATGAGAATGAAGAGATCGCCGATTGGCTGGAACGTCTGACCGCAAACAAGCGTAACTGGGGCTTTGGCCTGTGTTTTCTGTATTTGCGCAACGTGCAAGGCTATGGCTGGAACCACAAACGGGTCTACCGGGTCTATTGCGAGCTGGAGCTAAATCTGCGGATCAAGCCAAAGAAACGGCTGAAACGGGACAAGCCCGAGCCTCTGGTGGTGCTGACAGGCCCAATGAGACGTGGTCGATGGATTTCATGGCGGATCAGCTGGCAGATGGGCGCTTGATCAGGACATTGAACGTGCTGGATGACTTCAATCGTGAGGGCATGCATCGAAGTCGACTTCTCGCTGCCCGCAGAGAGGGTGGTCAGAAGCTTAAACCGCATCATCGAATGGCGCGGTCAACCGCAGACAATTCGCGTCGATAATGGCCCAGAATATATTAGTGGTAAGCTGATGGAATGGGCCGAAAAACGCAATGTTCGACTGGAATACATCCAGCCAGGCAAGCCACAACAAAATGCCTACATTGAACGCTACAACCGCACCGTTCGCGGCGAATGGCTTGGGCAATACATCTTCGAAACCATCGAGGAGGCACAAGACCAAGCAACTGAATGGCTCTGGACTTACAACAACGAGCGACCCAACATGGGCATCGGCGGCATGACACCCGCCATGAAACTGAAAACAGCCGCCTAAATTCTACGGCTGGTCCCCATTAAAAATGGGGGGATTACCTGTCCGCTGGTCTGGCAGCACTACGCGCCGCAGTCGATAAAGACCGCAGTGGTGAGCGTGGGGCTGAGGATGTGCGGGAGCGGTTGGCCGGTATCTTGGACAAGGGCAGGGGTGAGGAGCGGACCCTCGACGATGGCAAGGAAGGATACAATTATGCCCGTGAGCGGTTGAAGGGCATATTGGACCGTGATGCGGGGGGTGTGCCACAGGCGACCAGCCACAAGCTGGACGGGCATTCCGAGTTGGAGCAAGGCGTTGAACCTGGACCGAAGCCTTCAATCAGGGAGAGGCTGGACAACGTGTTGAACAAGCCGCGCGAAAAGCTGGACATCGAGGATGACCGAGAGCTGGAACGGGACGATAAGGAAGAGGAAATCTCGCGGGATGTGGACCGAGGGAGAGGTCATAGCTTATGAAGCAAACCAACAAATCACAGACAGGAGATTGAAGCGATGAACCATATCGAAGTTGTGGGTGAGACGATTTTGCTGGATGGCCAGCCGTTGTCATTGGTGACGCAAGCGGGCGTTGCCGCGTGGGTCGAGAACGGAATTGAACATAGCTGTCGCCATGATCAGGTGCGCGATCCGCTTAGCGGAAACCTGAAATACCGCCGTTTATACGAGAAAGACGGGGCAGACGTGACGTTTGTTTTGGTCGGCGATTGCGACAACGAGGATGGCGCACGGGTATTGGTATGAGGGAACATTCTAAACGACTTCATAAAAAGCAGTTTTCCTTGCTTGGCTATCCGAACTATTTGTTTTCACGGGGGGCCGTGCATTTCGAAATGTGTGCGGTTGTCGTGTCGACAGATCAATCTTTAATACGTTTGCCAACTATAGCGTTCAGGAAGAAAAAACAAATAATCAACGGTCTGTCCTTGTTTGCTTCAACTTCTCGCTTCAAAGCAGCGCTGTTTGTTTTGCCTGTTTGTGAACGTCAGCACTTTGGCATGAATGGCATGTCTTTTGATTTAGATATTCACTTCTTTGACACGCATGGTCGCCTTGTGAGTTCATTTTTTGATGCAGAATCAGGGTCAGCGCAGTCATATTCCAGTGGTGATCCTGCGCGATATGCTCTTGAAATACCTTGTTGCGTGAGTCGCCAGTGGAAGTCGAGGAAGGTTAAGTCGATTGCAGTTCCCGCTCAAATGAAACGCTCAAAGAGCCCTCTTTTCATCAAGGGGCATACTTACCCAAGATAGTACTTCGTTCGCAATCAAGCTTTGAACTTCTTTCGTGAACTTCACAGGGAACCCATCTGTTGTGCCCAGTGGGTTTACGTCTATTACAATCATTTCGTTCTGTTTGAGGAGAATGTCGAAGCAACAATACCGTAGTTTCATTGCGCGAGTTAGCTCCTCCAAATTCTTGGAATTTTCGCTACTTATTTGCCCACGCACGAACTTTCGATCACCTTGTAAACGGGCGTCCAGCGCATTGCCACCGACGTCCTGAATGTCAAAAACCCTTACATTATCGCCGACTACAAATACTCTTGCTTCATTACTAGGTTCTACGATCTCTTCAAGCCAAATAGGTGCGTCCAACGGACCACTGTTTGCAAAGTCTTCAGTTTCTACAATTACTGGGATCGACACTCGACCATCAATAAAAAAACGATTGTCAGACAATCTTTTCATCATCACTTTAGACCCTGACGAATGTATTCTAGAAATAAATTCGGATGCGTCTACGCCGTTAAGTGCGAGGCAATACCTTGGTATTCCGATACCTAATTTTCTTGCTAACCATATCGCTGGGGCGCGGGATGACCATTTCATTAAGTTGGCAGGTCGACCAAGCGGAAAGTGTGATTCGCTTTCGTCATATAGCCATGAGAGCGCATTCCACTGCTCGGATTCGAACTGCTTGTTAGCTAGGGCTTCCGCGTCAAGCGTTTGTCCTGGCAGCGTTCCCTGAGCAAAAGATGGCCACCATACTATGGTTCGAGATGTGGAAAGGGCATCCTCAGCAAAAACCAAATTGTCCAAGAGCGGATTCTGTTTTTCGACAGTTCTGAGGGCGCAATGCCTAACGGACATCCCTGCGGCTTGAAACGATGAGGCCAGTGAAATACTAAAGCCCCCCCCCCAGGACAGCAACAGTAGGTCATTTGAACTGGACAGTACTGTCACTGGCCCGAACCACTACTGGCTCTGCTTCACTTGACTCTGTTTAGCAGTTTCCGCCGATTGTTCGTAGGTTGCAGCTTTTTTCGCATAAATGGACATCAGTATCTTCCTCCTTGTGTGAGGTCAGTCTAAGCTTACGTATGGAAAACGATCAAGTAGTAATGGCCAATAGTCCAAAATCAAGTTCAGGAGGGATCTCCGAACTGTTCTCTTATCTTGCTTCATCATTTGACCTTGCTGTAGCAATTTCACTGGCGAACTTGCTGATCGTTGCGATAGCAGCGTACATAGCCATCCAAAACCTTCGTAAGTTTCGGAACTCGCGGGCTATTGATTTTGTAATTTCCGCCGAAGGGCAAATTGATACACTTGTTTATGGCATGATGACTGCATCGCCTCATACAATTCGAAAGGTTTTTGGCTCTCGACTACCAGAGGGAACTCGAGACGAAGACTTGCCTGCATTTGTGTATTCATATTCAAGCTATGCACATATTAGCCGAATGTTCTATTTGACCAATAAGGCTGGGCTGGATCTTGGCATGTCTAAGTCTGATATTCAGGAATGGGAAGACATATGGCTTCGCTTCATCGGCAAACAGAAAGACAATGATCTGTGGCTTGGATTGCATCGGCAAGCTGTAGAGGGACGTTACTTTAACGATGCGTTTCTGGACAAGGCTTCGAAAGCTCTCGATTTCGATCAAAGCAAACCAGAAAGTGGGGAGCGCGACGCAACAAGTGAAGTATAGTCAATATATTTCTGACCAATCAGCTTATAGTATGCCTCGTCGATTGCGGTTGACCTGCAAAACGTATCATCTTCTGCTAACCCAGTAGAACTCGGGGCTGCTGAATACATGTTTGCGTAATATTCGGACCAAACTAAGCCAGACGACCTTGAAGCCCAGCACGAACCAATTGCATGCTCAATAGCCGTTACTGCCTCATCTTCAAATGGCAGCCATCGTGTCGTTGAGGAAAGAACAGTATTCCTATATTGTTCGGTGACCTCTTCTGGAACATGCTGCGGGACATCGCACCCCCCCAACTGTTTGTATGGCACACGCCGTAGAGTCAGCATGGAAGCATGCACAATTCCGTTAGCAGTAAGACATTTCTTGGAGATCGTTTCAATTAGGCTTGGTCCTGTTAGGCTAAGCAATCCTCCATGAGCTATCACAAAATCATAAGTTTCGTTACAGGTCTCAACGTACTCTTCTGCTGTAGAATGAAATGTTTTACACTGATTGCTGATATTTTTTGCCGCTGCAGCTACGCTAACTTCATTTACTCGGCTTTGCGACACATCTACAAAATCGACTGTGCATCCAAAATATTCGCTTAGTGCGATGCCTGAGTAACCTGATCCGCACCCAATATCCAGCAAGCGGCTCCCAGCATTTAGGCCAAACGCTTTCGCCAACAAACGTGTCAGTAGATGGTCCGTGGGCGACTGCATTAAAGGGATCATGATGAAAGCTCCTACACTGCTAACGAGGGCACCAGAGAAGTGATGGATGCTCCAAATTTAATAGTGCATTTTTTTGAAGTGGTTCACACGCAAAAAGATCTATTTTCCAATAAATTGCCATTTATGTGAACGCAGTCACTTACCCTTCGCGCTGTGCATTTGGATCTCTTGATCCTGTTTCAAACCAGTTCTTCAAACCGAAACAATCATAACCTTGGAAGTGGTTGAGTATCTTGAAGAAAGTGAAGTAGTCCGGCAAAACAGGTTAGCGGCGAAAACAGTCGATTTAGCCAGTGACAGAAACGTCTGAGTTTTGACCAGCATAAGGTCGCGCTACCGGGCATTCTGTGGAAGCCCGTCCTTGATCTCGTAGTAATCGCCCTTCTCCGAGACAAAGATATGCATCGACAGCGAAGTCTTGGTTGGACCATCGAGGATGCCCATCGCCACAGCAGTCCAGTCGTGCTGGATCGGGTCCCAGAACAATGTCGAACCGCAGGTGCCACAGAAACCTCGTCTGACCTTTTCCGACGACTGGTACCAGCAGATAGCTTCTTCGCCCTGCACATGCAGCCGTGAGCGAGGCACATCGAGTGAAGCTCCGAAATGACCTGTTTGCTTCCGGCAAGCGACGCAATGGCAAGCATTTGGTTGCGGGAGGTCGCCTTCAATGGCGATCTGAACAACGCCACACAAGCAGGAGCCCCTATGCATTTTTGGTCTCCGCAACTTTCAGAGAGCGCGTCAATCGGCGTGATCCAAGAACTCGGATTAACGCTTTGGCCTCAGCGGGCGGTTTCTGTTCGATCCGTCGATAGTCTGTTCCATCGTCGCGGCGTGACAAAAGCTCGCAAGAAATCATCATCCGGCGGAGTGTCGCTGGATCACCGAATAGATGTTCCTGGGCTAAGCGCTCGTTGACCTCTTGCTCCTTCAAAGGTTGGCTGGTGGGGAATGTCGCCCATAGCGCCCAAAGAGCAAGCGTCTGGACGCTTCGCTTCGATGGCCATTGTTTTAGACGACCTTTGATGTCGAATTGGTGCAAGGCGCGCTCTACGGCTCGCGCATTCACAGGAGTTTCACCAACAGCGCGCGTTAGCCTTAGTTCGGCTGCATGCGCCGAACGCATATGCTGGACATTTTGATAGCCCGCTGCACGCGCGGCCATGTTCATAAGTGTGAGATGCGACGGGCTTACGTCACCCAGCTGTTCGGAGAGTGCGCGCACAAAAATCGTCAAGTCGTCCGCTCGCAGCGGCAGAGGGGTCTTCGGCATGATTCATCCACATCGAGCACCGGTGGTCATCATCGGTCGCTGGCTTAATGACGCGGCGCTCTAGTCCGTGTGAATAGATACATTGCCGTTCAGTCGAAATGGCAGGTTTAGCTCTCCCGCAGGAGCAGCGACGCCTCGGTGTCTGCCGACCGTAAGCGATGTATAGCGAAGATCAGAATAGCAGCCAAGCTGATTGCTGAACTGGACAAAAACCACTGGTCATAACATGCAGGACAAATACGGTCGTTTTTGTCCGAGTTCCCTGCCCCCCCCAAAAAATCAAGCGCTTAGCTATGCCAAAAACCCCCAGCAAAACCTTTGCGGTTTTGGCAGGTTTTTGGCATCTGGCTGTCAACGCCTGCCCAACCTACCAAGTCTTGAAAGCTGTGCCAGCATTCGGGCGCCTGTTCCGGTTGCGTCACCCGGACGAGCCGGAACAGGCCCTCCAACTGAATTTGGTCGGCTCGGCAACGCTTGCATGCCAAAGAATTGTCGCGCTCGAAGGGCTGCGTATTCAGCCCCAGTTGCGCCCCCGATAGCGTATCGGTTGTAGACCTGCTGGCTACCTGCAAGCCCTCTGGCAAAGGCATAGCTGCCGCCAAAGCCGGCTGAGAGCGCTGGCATCATGATGTTTCCAGAAATCGCCCGAACCAAGAACGGTGTTGCTATGATGAAACCCTTTGCCATCAGCACCATCATGAAAAATGGGAGAAGGGCCCCTATGTTCGAGGCGCCCTCTGGGTCACCAAGCTCGGCAAGAAGCGCCCGAGAGACCCCCGTGATCGTCGCGAACACTCCGGCGACTACGATCGGATACATCGCGAATGAAATGAGCGCGGATAACCAGCGCGCGAAGTAATCTTTGGTCACCTCGAACAGGGTCAAGAATATCATCACTGGCGCCATGCCAATTAGCAGAGCGATCATGAGCCGGGACGCCACAACAATGAACGCCGCCAACCCGCCAAGAATCGAGAGCAGCAGAACCCCGAGTGTGTCCAACAAGGCACCCGCCATCCAGTTCAGCTCAGATCCCGCAGCATTCAGATAGTCCCCGAGCGCTGCAATCAGTTCGTCAAATTCCTCTGCAAAGGTACCGGACGGACCAGGTGATCCGCCGCCGACAGAAGCCACAAGTGCCCCGGCAATGCTGTCAATTCCGTTCAGTATTGCTGAGGCAAGCGCATTGAACTGGACCCAGTTGGCCGCGAAGACCCCTATAAGTCCGACCTTCACGGCCAGCCAAAAGGCAGTTCGGCCGTCCATGGCGCGATACTGGTAGATCATGTTGATGAAGACCAGAATGACAACTAGTGTTGTGCCCAGAACCAGCAACGTGCCGACCGTTGCTGCGACCGCACCAAACTGAGTTTCGGCAGCGGTATCTAGATACCCTTCGGACGTTTCCACGAAGTAGGTGACGACACTCATGGATTGCTACCAGTTGCCAGCTGCTACGCAGATTGGCATGGCGGCGCGGCGCAGTTCATTTGCCCGTCGTCGGTATTCGGACGTCGCTTCGACAACGTCCCAGTATTTAGATGAAGCATAGCGCTCTGTGTAGAAGCGTACGGCGTCCTCCCAAGTTGGATACCGTGTGGGACAGTCGCAGTTTTGCGAGTCTACGACGCGCTCCATGCTTTGAGCCCGATATATCTGTTGGATCAAAAGGCGCTTATAGGATTCGCGCACATTGATGTTCTGCATCCACTTCGGCTCAGGTGGCTGGTCTGGGCAAACATTTGGGTGGTTGTCGAGCGTCGGGATCAGGTTCCGCTCGGCTACGCCAGCAGTTGTGCCAAAGATCAAGAGCAGGCCAGTGACTGCAATAGCCCGTGTCATTCCGCTGCCGCCTTCATTGTACCAGTCTCACGCTTCAAGAAAGTGGTGTAGCCGTAGTCGCCGGATTCGGCGGTGATAACCTCCCACCCTTCCGCGCCGCGCTCATTCAAAGCACGTCGCACCTCGTCGTAGTCCTTTTGCTTCTTCACCGGAAAGAACAGGATGTCATATTCAAACGTCTTCATGGAGAAGTTCCAATCTCAGTTGTGCCGGGGAGGTAGAATTCGGTGATGCCGCGCTTGCCATCATGGCGACCGGCCTGGATGATCACATCGATGGAGTTCTCGATGTACTGGATCATGTCGGCATAGGTCATCGGGATCTCGGTCTTGAGCGCCGCGATCGCGAGGCGCTGCACGGCCAATTGCGGTGTTTCAGCATGCAGTGTGGTCATGGACCCGCCATGGCCGGTGTTGATGGCTTCCAGAAAGGTCATGGCCTCCTTGCCGCGCACTTCGCCCAGGATTATCCGGTCGGGGCGCATGCGCAGCGTGGCGGTGAGGAGCACATCGGCGGTCTGGAATTCCGCGTCGCGATTGGCGATGAGGGTCACTGCATTTGGCTGGGTCGGCAGCAGCTCGGCGGCTTCTTCGATGGTCACGATGCGTTCCTCGGATGGCACGTGAGATAGGATCTTGCGCGCGGCCACGGTCTTGCCGGTGGAGGTGCCGCCCGAGACGATCATGTTGAGTTTGTTCTCGACGCAGAAGGCGAGCGCGTCATCGATCAAACCCGCGGCCACCACGGCGCGCAAGGCGCGCTTTTTTTCGACGCGCAGGTCTTCGAGCTTGCGCTCTTTTCCGTAGAGGAAATCGAGTGCGATGCCCTCGAGTGGCAGGCTCGAGAAGAACCGCAGGCTGATCGACATGGCCGAGAGCACGGCGGGCGGGGTGATGACCTGTGCGCGGATCGGGCGCCCCTTGTAGGTGATCGAGACCGAGACGATGGGGCGGTCCTTGCTCATCGTGGTATTGGCCGAGGAGGCGATCTGGTTGCCGAGGTCCCTGACCTGAACGCCCGTAAGCCTCTGGTCCAGCGCGCGCATGAAGTGATCGCCCTGGAATTCGCCCCAGCAGGTTCCGTCTGGGTTGATGCAGATCTCGATGACATCGCCGCGGGCGGCGGCGTCGATCCGGTCGAGCGAGGTTTCGAGATAGCTCAGCGACATGGGCTCAGAATATCTCCAGATCGCGGTCGACCATGACCGTGACGCGGGCGCCCTGGTCGACATAGATGACGGGGCCGATTGATAGATAGTCGCCGATGACGCTGTCCGTCGCATCTGCCAGATCATCGCCCACGTCTTCGAGAACGTCGGCGGCAGTCTCATCCTGGACCTCGGATGCGGCGGCACTTGGTGCGGCGGAAATCAGCGAGATCAGGGCGGCCGACCCGAAACGCTCGGCAAAGCGCGTGTCTATGAGGCCGGTGACGCCAGAACGGCCCAGTTCATCACCTCCGAAGGAGCTGATCTGGACGGTCTGGTTGTCGGGCAGGATGATCCGGTCCCAGGCGATCGTGACGCGGCGCTGCGCGATATCGACGCCAGCGCGGTAGCGCCCGATGAGACGCGATCCGCGGGGGATCAAGAGGCGCACGCCATCGACGCTGTAGACATCCTCGGACACCACGGCACGTGTCTGGCCGGGCAGGGAGCTGTCAAGGGCAGTTTCCATGACGGCCTGGATCATGGTGCCCTGTAGAATCGTGTTGGAGGGATTGGCGATCACCTCGGCCTGCGTCACGGTAGAGGGCAGCGCCCCGTTCAGCACGAAATCCGTCACGTCGCCAAAAGTGCGTTCAGTCAGAGCCGTTTCATTCGCTCCGGAGGCACCGCCAAACGCGATGGTGGGCGAGGTGATGCGCCGCTCCTGGAAGGCGCGTTCCTCCGCGGCGCGGCGCTCCAGCTCGGCCATGCGCCTGGCTTCTTCCTCCCGGCGCAGTCGCTCTTGCTCGCGTGCGCGCAGCTCATCTTCCGTGGGGCCCACTGGCGCGGGTTGCGGTCGGCTGGCCTCGAGTTGGGCCAGTTCCAGATCCATGCGGAGTTGCTCAAGGCTGCGATCCCGCGCCGTCAGTTCGTCCTGAAATCGTTGCTGTGCGGCTTCCGAGGCGGCTTGCAGCGCCGCGATCTGAGCGGTTAGCGCGTCAATAGCCTCTGCGGCGGCGGTGTCTTCCTCGACGACCGGTTCGGGGACGTTGCGCAATTCCTCGATCTGAGCCTGCAGCGCGGTGATCTGCGCCAGAAGCTCCGCGTTGGGCTCGACTGGATCCGGTCCGACAAACACAACCTCGGGCTCGGGCGGGGGCAAGGTCTCGATAGCGCCAAAGCCGTCCCCCTCGTTTTGAAAGACGTCCGGGGTGGCCGTCGGCAAGGCTTCCTCTTCGTCGGGCTGTGAGAGGAGATAAAGCAGGGCACCACCCGCGCCGATGACGAGGACCACGATCAGCGCGAGAAGGGGCGACCGGCGCTGCGCCGCCGTGGGGGCGCGGGCACTGCCTTTCTCGAGGGCGGCGAGGCGTTTTTCCAGCTCGGTGTTCTCGGTATCGCTCATGAGGCGGCCTCCCCGGGCGGGATCGCCTCGATGCAGACCACCTCTTCGCCAAGTCGCAGGGCCCATTGACGGTTTACGCCGCTGACACGGATCACGCCGTCTTCAGGGGTTTGCGTGTTGACCGTGCGCTCGCGACCGCCCGCGTAGCGGAAGATCGCTGGCACAGGGGCGTTTCTTGGAAAGGCGAAATACGTGAACGTCCCGTCATCCCAGATACGCGTTGGCGTGAACTCGGTCCGCGCGCTGGCACCGTAGTTGTAGTTTGGCGCTTGGGCGGCGATGGCCCGGGTCGAGCGCGCATCGTCCTCCGGATAGCGGAACTGCACCACGTAGAAGGTTGGGCTGCGGACCTCCTGGACGTTGAAATAGTAGCTCCGCCTGTTCGTGTAGACGGTCACATTGGTATGGACGCCGCGCGCGATGGGTTTGATCGCGAAGGCCTGGCCGCCGGGCACGCCATCGATCTCGAAGCCCTCGGTGTCGCCCGCAATAATCGAGCGGATGCTTTCGCCCTCTCCAAATTCGATGGTGGTGACATGGGTGAGCGACACGCTGAGACGGTAGACCTGGCCGTCCTGGTAGGTGGCCAGCCGCACGCGGCTGTCATTAGGGCCGCCGCGCGGGATGGCTTCGGCAAAGGCAAGGCAGGGCAGCAAGACAAGTAGGGCTGCAACAAAGGACTTACTGGTCAAACTAATTCTCCAATCTGTCGGAGCGGATGGAATATTCGAGCACGGTGAAACCAAATGGGTTGGTCCAAACTTCGTCAATCGAGCGGCGGGCCTCGGGGCGGAACTCGAAGAGAAGCGTGGCGGTGAAGAGCCCGGTCTGGGTGCCGTTGATCGAGGTCAGGCGCTTGCGCAGGCGTATGGTGGCGCGGTTGGGTCCGATCCGGTTGATGCTGAGGATTTCCACATCAAGCCGAGCATTCGGTCCATAGACGGTTGGTGGGTAGTTCTCGTTCGCGCTGTTCCAGATCTGGCGCAACCCGCTCTCGGCGGCCCCGTCCGAGCGGCGCAGGACGCTGCGGATGCGCAGATCGTTGTCGAGCTGGTTATATAGCTCTCGATCAGTCACGTAGCGGAAGACTTCCGCCTCGATGATCGCCTGGTTAGCGGTTACCGAGGTCGCGCCCACCGAGGCTTCGGGGAGTGCAAAGCCGGTGGCGGGATCATAGGGGACAACGACGGGCGGCGGGTCGACATCAAGGATTGAGACAGCCGCGGCACTCAGACAGCCAACTATGCCGAAGACAAGGCCCGTCAGGCCAAGGCGTTGCCAGAGCCGTTCTCGGCGTAGGGCACCGTAGACCAGTTCTTCCTCGATGATTTCTTGTTCACTCGCCACCCGTCATGCCCCCACGATCAGTCAGCCCGCAGGTCCGGCAAGGTGAAATCCATGAAGCGCTGCTCTTCGGCAATGGTGGCGGCATCAATCACGCCGCCAGTGCCATCGCCAACTGTCTGCACCGCCTCGAGCTGCCACATTGCCACGAGGGCGATGGCGAGCTCTGCTGTCACGCGGGTGTTGAGGTCGATACTTTCCTTGAGTTCGTCCATATCGTCGATGAGCCCGACAAGGCGGTCTACCCGCTCGAGCGACTGGCCGGCATCTTCATAGCTGTTTTGGGCGGCGGCTGAGACGAGCGCGCCGGTTGTTGCCTGCGTCGCCACGCGGTTGGCTCCGGGATTGCCGCTCGTGGCCATTTCCGAGAGCGTGTCTTCATCGAAGCCGAGATCGGCCAGCACCCGGTCCATTTGGGTTTCGATCTCGCTGGCGCCGGAGCCGGACAGGCCGGAGAAGTCCCCTGTCTTGATCGCCTCAATCGTGGCAAGGATGTCGCCGAATTCCTGGTCGAGCAGACCGTTCAACTCATCTTCCATCTCGGTGCGAATGATTTCCGGAAGCTCGGCAATGCGCGTGAGGGCCTCGTAGGTGCGCTGCAATTCGCCAAGTTGATCCGTGAGTGTGGCAAGTTGTTCGCGGAGCTGCGTCAGCTGCTCGTTTTGCAGGATCTCGTCCTCGATCATCTGCCGGAGCTGCTGGATGTTTTGTGCTATGTTCTGGGTGTCGACGACCGGTACACCTTGTGCTGTGGCAGGGGAGATGGTGCCGAGATGCAGGCCCACACCAAATGTAGTCGCCAAAGCCGTTTTCAGAAACATTGGTCTCATCAGTCAATCTCCCTGATTGTGAATTCCATGAAGACACCCTCGGCCATGCGGGCGCTGGCCTGAGCAAGATCTTCCGCTGAGAGCAAGCGGGTGCGGGCCGCCTGCAGCCGGATGCGGGCGGCGACGAGGCGCACGAGTTCGGCGCGGGCATAGGTGTTGAGCGCCACGCTCTCCTGCACATCCTCGGTCTCGGAAATCCGTTCGACGATGTCGGAAATGCGCAAGGCGGCTTGGCGGATCGCGGCGGGCGAGTTGCTGCCATAAAAGGCCGCCCCATGACCCGTGAGCGAGAGGTTGGCATTGGCGAGAAGCGCCGGATCGATCGTGCCAAGCGCATCGATCCCGCCGATACGGCTCAGATAGAGATTATAGCGTTCAGGGATGACCGACACGTAGTGCTGGGTCTCGCGGAAGGGTGGGACGCCGCCATACTCGAAGACCCGGCCGGGTCCGGCGTTATAGGCCGCGAGGGCGTTGATGATGTTGCCATCGAATGTGTTTAGCTGGGTCGCGAGATAGCGCGCGCCGCCATGCACCTGAAGGTAGGGGCTGTCAAAGTATTCCGGGTTGATGCCCAGATCGCTGGCGGTGCCAGGCATGATCTGGGTGAGGCCATAGGCGCCAACGGGAGACCGTGCCCCAATCGTAAACCGGCTTTCCTGCCAGATCAGCGCTTGCAGCAACGCGCGCCACTGGACGGACGAGAGCCCTGCGCGGCCAACACCCCCAAAGCCGCTGGTCTCCTGAGCCACGCGGATGATGAGCTGCTCGATGGTCTCAGACGCGTCCCCGAACATCTGCGCACCGCCGGGATTGGGATCGATCTCGCCCGTGCCATAGACGGCTTCTACGGCGCGGTCGGGATCGCCGCTGCCGCTTTCCAGCCCCGAGACCATAGCCGGCAGTCCCTGACCGCCGAAGCTGGTCTGGGCATCGAGAATGCGTTGCAGGGTTTCCAGCTGTTCGCGCTCGATCTCCGCGATGAGTTCGCGCACTGCAAGTTTGTCGGCCTGGATGGCAAGGTCTGTCTCTCGATCCCCGGTTTCGACGATGTCACGCGCGGTCAGCCCATTGTCATTGGTCGGCACACCTTGAGACAAGGCGAGACCAGGCAGCAGGCAAAACGCCAGGATATGAGGCAGGCTAGACTTCAATGTCGCCCTCCGGCGCATCTAGAGGCGTGAAGGTGCAATCAGGCGCGACAGGGGCTGTCGAGGCCAGGAAGGTGAAGCAGTTTGCCTGCGGTTCGCGATACTGCGCACAGGAAGCGAGCAGGCCGAGTGCTGTCAGGGACAAGAGAATACGGATCATGAAAGCCTCCAGAAGTCAGCGCGGTCGCGGTAATCGGGGCCGACGAGCGCCTCGCCTTTCTCCATGCCGCCGAGGATGGTGAGATTGGGCCCAAGGGCGCTCAGATCGGCATCGACGACGATCGAGCCCTGATCGTCACGGATGAGCGCCAAGCGGCTGTTGCTGCCGGTGTTGAGAAGGACGTCGAGCTCCTTCTCCGAGAGGTTCAGCATGGCGTAATCCGCTGCATTGGCGCGGATATTGGGCAGAAGGATCTGCGTCGGCACGGCCTCGACGATGGTCTTGCCGGTCCGGGTGCGTTCGAGCTGGCTTGCATATTGCGTCATCATCACGGCAACCGTGTTTTGCTTGCGCGCCGTCACCAGCCAGTTCGACAGCCGCTCGGCGAAATACGCGTTGTCGAGCGCCTTCCAGGCCTCGTCGATCACGATGATGGTGGGGCGGCGGTCCTCGATCTCGCGCTCGACCCTGCGGAAAAGATAGGAGAGGACCGCCATCCGCTCCTTGTCGGCCTCGCTGTCGAGAATGCCGGTCAGATCAAAGCCTACCACATCGCCTTTGAGCGAGAACGTGTCCTCAAGGCTCTGCCCGAAGATCCAGCCATAGCGGCCCTCTTCGGTCCATTCGAGCAGGCGCTGGTGCAGATCGCCGCCATCATCGGTGGACACGAAGAGCGATGCGAAATCCCGCCAGTTCCGCAGGGCCGGATTGGTGGCCTGCGCGTTCTGGCGCACGACTTCCTGGATGCGGTTGGTCTGCGCCGGGGTCAGCGGCTTGTCGGCGCGGTAGAGTAGTGTGGTGAGCCAGTCCGAGAGCCAGGCCGTGCCGCGCGCATCGGTTTCGGTCCAGAGCGGGTTAAGGCCCGTGGGCTGACCGGCGTTCAGGGACGCGTAGCGCCCGCCATTGGCGCGGACCGCCATCTCCATACCAAGACGGTAATCGAAGACGAAGATCCGCGCCCCTGCGCGACGGGCTTGCGTCATCAGAAAGGCCGAAAGCACCGATTTGCCCGACCCGGGCCGTCCCATGATCAGGGTATGGCCGCTTGTCGGTTCTTTGCCCGGGCTGCCCTGCTCGTGATAGGAAAACCGGTAGGCGCTCTGCTCGGGCGTGGGCAAATATGTGACGACCCGGCCCCAGGGGGTTTTCGCGGCGGGTTTGCCAAGCTGCGTTCGGTGGAAGGCCGCGAAATCCGCGAAGTTGCGATTGGTGACGGCGCTGGCACGGACGCGCTTTAGCTGGTTGCCGGGATGCTGGCTGAGGTAATGCGCCTTGGCCGCAACCCGCTCGCCGATCATTTTCACGCCCTCGGTCGCGGCGGCATTCACGATCTCGGCGCTGAGCGCCTGTAGCTCTTTGAGCGTGTCGCAGAAGAGTGTGACGACCATATGGTGCTCGCCGAAGCTCTGGCGCTTGGCTTCGAGATCATCGGCGGCGATGTCGAGGGCTTCCATGAGCGAGAGGGCCGCGTCCTGGCTGGCCTGCATCTGGCGCTTTTGCCGCTTGATCCGGCCCGCCATGAGGTTCGAATTGATCGGCGTGAAGGAGTGCGTCACGATCATGTCGACCGGCAGGTTCAGCATGTCGAACATGGTGCAGGAGGTGCCTTCCGAGTACTCCCCGATGGTGAAACTCTTGCCGTAGCGATGCCCCACGACGCCTTCGGAAAGCTCGAAATGGTCTACGTGAAACGTCACGCGGGTGTTGGCGACGTTGAAAGACAAAAAGCCGTAGGTGTTTGCCGGATAAAGCGGCAGTTCGGTTCCTGTGTTGAGCGCGCCCAGAAACCCTACCAACTCCCCCGATGCGGCTGACAGGAGCCGCGGCTTGAGCTCGGTGAGCCCCGAGAGGAAGACGTTCACGGCCTCGCCGAGGCGCTGCAGGCGCTTGCGGGTCTCCTCCTTCAGCCTGTCCGGCGCGCTGCGGCCGAGATGCGGCAGGAGGCTTCTTGGGGGCGGGCGGTGAATGACGGTGAGCGTCAATGTTTTGTCGCGGAGCCCGCTGGTTTCGAGCTTGGCGCGCCAGCGCCGGTCGACCTCGCCTGCGAAGCTGTCCTCACGGATCGGGTCCAGATCCGGTCTGATGGCCTTGGAGACCTTGTGGACGTAATAGCTGAATTCCGGCCCGAGTTGCGCGACGATGCGGGCAAAAAGCGCTGTCACCTTGTCGAGATAGGCATCGTCCGTCGTGTAGCTGTTGATCCCCTCGAGCCGGATGCAACGGAAGAGTTCGTTCACCCGGGTCCGCACTGTCTGGTCGTCGACGAGGCTCACATAGGGCAGCATATGCGCAAGCCGGGTCTCGCGCGCATACCATTCCGGCGTCATTGTGCGGGGATCGAGCGCAGCATCACGGGCTTCATCACGGGGCATAGCTGTCCCCGCCATGGATGGACCTGTTGCGCGTGGGTGGCGTTTCCTGCAGCGCCGTCATCATCACGTCGATGAAGCGCGGGTCCCAATCTGCGGCCTTCCACAGCACCGGATAGAGAAGGGCGGCCACGCCCAGCACTGCGATGTGCTGGACCCAGACGAACAAGAGCACCGAACCGAAAAGCCAGACCATCGCGTACATGATGGGCAGGCCCAGAAGCTTGGGCGGGCGCACGAGGCCTAGAAAGAGAGGCGCGCGCTCAGCCACCGGCAAAGACCGCGGCAACGATGGTGGGGGCGGCGGCAACACCAGCGATGCCCACGAGGACCCAGAGCGCCTGGCGCAGATCGATGATGTTGAAAAACCAGCTGAGAAAGACCCCCAGAACGGCAAGCGTCGCGATGACAACGCCAAGTGGGCCGGTCAGCGCATCGACAATGCCCTGCAACAAGCTTTGGATCGGGGAGAGGTCGATGCTTTGCGCTAGGGCGGGTTCGGCAATCAGCAGGAATAGCGCCAGCGAGGCGACAAAGAGGTTTGAAATCCAACTTGTTTGGAAAAAGCGGTATCGCCAATGCACTGCCGCGCTGCGCGCTCTCGTGACATTGCCTATAAGTTTTTTGAGGAATGATTTCCAAAAAGGTTGGGACATCATGAATTTGATCCTTCCAATCGGGGCACGACAGCCATGACGCGGGCCACGTGATTCTGGGTTTCTCGGTAAGGGGGGATGCCGCCGTACTGGCGGACAACATCGGGTCCGGCGTTGTAGGCAGCCAGCGCCAGGCGCGGATCGCCGAAGCGCTCCAGCAGCATCGCGAGGTAGCGGGCGGATCCGTCGAGGTTCTGCAGCGGGTCACGCGGATCGACGTCGAGATCTCGGGCAGTAGCAGGCATCAATTGGCCCAGGCCAATGGCGCCCGCGCTCGAGACGGCATCCTGTCTGTAGGCACTTTCCACCTCGATATTGGCCCGGTAGAGAGCCAGCCAATCCCTCACGGAGAGCTCTGCGCGGCGTAAACCGGGATGGCTGGCATAGCGCAGGGCCGTGACTTCGATGGCCGGGAGAACGTCTGCGTGGGGCAAGGCTGCTGGCTGGGCGAGTGCCGCAAACCTCAGCGCGTCAAATTCGGAAGCTGCTTCGGTCTCCCCAAGAATGGCCAAACCATCGGATGCCGATCCCTGACCAACGCCGTCATTACAGTTCCGCGCAAAACCGCTCTGAGACCGCGACTTGGTCAGAGAGCCATCGCTCTCCATGACAAGGACCATTTGCGCTGAGGCGGGTGCTGTGACCAGCCAGAGACAGATGAGGTTAGGTACCAGCGCCCTTGTCTGATGGGGCTTTGTTTGACGGCGCACGTTTGTGCGTACGGCTTGTACCCGCTTCAAGCGGCAGGTCGACATGCGCAAAGCCAAGGCCAATGAAGAAAGACACCACGCCGGAGATCGTCTTGAACTCGCGGATCTTGATATCGTTGTAGGTCGTCCGCGTGCGGGCGGTAACGAGGAGCTTTTCCACGCCATCGTCAGAGATAACGCGCATGATCCAGACCCCGTAATAGCTGGGGCCTTTTTTGTGTGCCGACTCCTGGCACAGGATTTCTGCGCTATAGCCGCTTTCCACGAGCTCGCGGAACCTGGCTTCCGTAACCACATTTGGTGCTTCGATGTCCCAGTTCATGGCCCGGCTCACGCTTTCTAAAAACACGCAACGCCTGGGCATTCCTACTTGAAGCCCAGAGTTACGATAGTATATTTTCAACTGCAAGTTATATTATTATTCTTCAGCTGTAGTTTAGTTACGCAAACACTAGTCACGGCCAGTGTCCGCGATCAAGGAGATAACAGGTTTGAGAAACCCAAGGTTGACATGCTTGTTTCCAGTGCAAGCTATGGTTCTTCTGATCTGCGTTCCCGGGCCGGTTTTGGCGCAATCCTGCCTCGCGCCACCCCGTCCATTCCTGCCAAGCGATTCGCGGTCAGCGCGGGACTATACGGACATCATCCGTGGCGATTTCGAAGATTACATCCAGGATATCCAGAGCTACTTCCGTTGCCTCGACGGTGAACGGGCCCGTGCCTTCGAGGAAGCGCGCGAAGTCAGTAAAGACTATGGCCGATTTCTGCAATTGGTAGGGGATTGATGGGCAACCTCGGGAGCATCAGACTTGCAACCCATGGAAACCAGACGCTGATAACAACCTCTAATATCCACTTTTTAGATAACAGATTTCATCCGCTAGCGACGTCACAAAAGGTATGTGACGCGTGGCAAAAACAATCAGAAGCAATGGGCAGGTGGCACTCTGCCAGGCGTTGGTCGACGCTCGGAATAAAGCAGGACTCAGCCAGGAGGAATTGGCGGTCAAACTCAGACATCACCAGTCATTCGTGGCCCGTGTCGAAAGTGGCGAACGCCGGATTGACGTTGTTGAGCTCATCGCATTGTCCCGTGCCGTTGGATTTGATCCTTTCAAGATTTTGGCGATCGTCGAAGCCGCCACGGAGCCCGACCACAGGATTTGAAGCCAATGAATTGTTGAGAACACGGAAACCCATTTTCCCGGTCTGATGATCATTCCCTCCTCGAGGACCAGTTAGCCAACATCAAAGAAGCCCGGCGCGCGGTCGTAGTGAACGCACTGTAACCCCACGCCGCAATTCGCAGCGCCGCAGTGCAGGAAGTCAGTAAACAGTGAACGAAGATATGGGTGAGGGCGTCGCGATCGCCAATCTGATCGGGACCGATGGGCGCAGTGTTGTTGGTTGGGTGTATCGCTGGAGTACAGGCTCACATGCGGTGATGTGGGACGTCCAAGGGCCCCAGCCGGTATCGGAAACCCGGCCGGATATAAGTGACGAACAGAAGCAAGAAATCGACTTCGATGCGCTGACGAGGATCGGAAGAAGCGACGACAGGTGAACAGAGCGAACCCGCAGTGTTTGCCGAAACGCCAA
This sequence comes from Sulfitobacter sp. M39, assembly GCF_021735935.1. NCBI lineage: Bacteria > Pseudomonadati > Pseudomonadota > Alphaproteobacteria > Rhodobacterales > Roseobacteraceae > Sulfitobacter > Sulfitobacter sp. M39. Next base: position 2,574 of record NZ_WMDZ01000002.1, on the reverse strand, counting down.
ACAGCATGTGGACCGCGACGCGTATGCGGTGCGGTCGTACACGCCAAAGAAGCCGTCTTCCGAGACAAATCTACGTGGCGGCAGGTCAGTAGTTCACCTGCTCGAACCCGTAGTTGCCCTCATAGTCACGCCAATCGACGAAGACGGATCGGTGATAAATGCCAGGGCAATGCTCGCCCCAGCGTTCAAGACCTACGTGAGCCGAAGGAAGGGCAGTGACGGAAGACCTTTGCCACGCGAAGTCACCTTGGGTCCCATATGTGCCGAGGACCACGGTCGCACTTCGGTTGCAATCCCCATCTCGCCCGGATTCGTGCTGGCGGGCATAGCGAACGTCAAAGACGCGGATGGACCGCACAAAATTGAACTCCGGACCGCTGATATCGATATCAGCACGATCCTGAACAAGGCGAAGCACGAAGTCTGCTGGAATGCCGCCCGTTCCGGTTTCTGGAGAGCGCCAAACGGCATTTGTTGATTTTGTTTGGACGGCAACATCATTGCCTGGAAACGATTGGTGGGGCGAATAGTCCTTAGCGTGAAACAAGGTTTCGAAGATCCGGCCTACATTGCTCGGATGCCGTTCGGTCTCATAAGATGCGCCCATAGGACAGCGCCAAATCTGCAGTGGTGGTTCCACAGGCCATGGCGTGATGCGACGAATAAACTCGGCGCGGGCACGGCTGCAAGGCACGGAAGCGGGCCAACCCCCGGACAGACAGAGGAGGATTGCGCAGTCGATTGGATAGGTTTGAGCCTTTGTGATGCTCGGCAGCCAACCAGCCGCTAAAGTGATTGCTGCGGTTAGGCATAGCGACAGTCTCTTGAGTTGAAAGCGCATGGTAGGGGCCCCTTTGTCGGACACCATCTTACCTTCAATAATATACTAACGCAACTGTGAGCGATAACTGAACCGCGACTCCTATTACCTTTGAGGGTAGGGATGTTGGCCCATCTCCTCCATCATTTTTTCGCGGAAGACCTCCGCAGGTGTTTTCCATCCTAAGCATTTGCGGGGCGTGTTGTTGAGCTGGTCGCAGATTTGTTTGATGTCATGATCTGTCATCGCCCTGATGTCCCGCTTACGGGGCAGCCATCGTCGAGCGCGTCGATTAGTGTTCTCGACTGTTCCTTTTTGCCACGGAGAGGAAGGATCACAGAACCAGGTTTGTGTCCCAATCTCGGCTTGTAGATGCGGCCAGCTGACGAACTCGGTGCCACGGTCAAAAGTAATCGACCGGCGAGCGATCAGGGGCAGATCCTTGATGGCTTTCATGATCTTGCCCATCACCGGCTTGGTTCGTTTATTTGGATTCTTTAGTATCACAGTGAACCGGCTAACCCGTTCAACAAGCGACGTCACATTCGTCTGCCCAAGCTTCTGTTCGAACAGCATTAAGTCACCTTCCCAGTGGCCGAACTGACGGCGGTGGGCAACGTCATCAGGCCGGAACAAGATGCTGACATCACGATCAAACTTTGACGGCTGACGCTTGCGCGCACGGCGCGGCGTCCGGTTCTTTCGGTGCAGAGGCAGGTACCACCACAACTCCTGCGCCATGCCTTCTTTAGAGTAGATGTAGCGGTAGATCGTCTCTTGGCAGGCACGCAGCTTTGCACCTTCATAGATCATTCGGTTACCGATCTGCTCGGGCGTCCAGCCATTCTTCAGCCGGGACACGATGCTCTGACACAGCTCCGGATGCCGGATCAGTTTGCGTTGCGTAGATCGCCGTCGCTGCGTGCGTTGGTGTGCGGCCATCCCGAAGTACCCGGCGTATTTCTTGGGCAAAGAGTCATCCGCCCAGAAATTGCGTTTGATCTCGCGAAAGATCGTCGACTTATGACGCTGTAGAACACGCGCCATCTCAGCGACAGGGACCTTTGCGAGCCACCAGTCTTCAATTCTACGACGTTCTTGCATGCTCAGTTGCGTGTAAACGGTTCCCATGCGATATTCCTCCTATTAGGTAACTCATTGTTTTTTAATAGGAGTCGCACTTCAAAGTAGCGCGCGCCACATTAAGTATATTGCACCCATAATAAGGGTTATGTAAATTACAGTCGTATTTTACATTAAGTGCTCGAATAATCGCCATCGACCACGCGACAAGATGTAGAAGCCGAGCAATCAATCTGTGTCAAAAGAAACTCCTTGAAGCTCTAGTTGGTAGAGGTTCTATGGTACATTAAACGCCGTTTCTCGTGTCACGGCATTCGCCAGACAAAGCTGGAAGAGTATAGTATGCTGACTAGACGACATTTCGTGATGACCACCGCCGCCCTCTTTTCTGCCCCGGTTGCCAGCCCGGTGCTGGCAAATACCTGGCCGACCGAATCGCAGAAGGTTGCCTGGGACGCACAGGTGACGCCGCCCGGCTTTGACCCGGCAACCTCGAACCCCTGGGGCTTACATCCGCGGTTTCTCCCGACCCGGGTGGCCGCGAAAGACGGGCTGACACCGGGTGACATTCATGTCGATGCGGTTGCGCGCTACCTTTATCACATCGAGGAGGGCGGGACTGCCATGCGCTATGGCGTCGCCATTGCTCGTGGTGATCTGTACGAACCAGG